>JALQVI010000069.1 GCA_023260395.1 Candidatus Nanopelagicales bacterium | reverse complement strand
CTGATGCCAGATGTGTCTTTCGTGGATGCCAATGACGTCGAGGGTTTGCGTTCAGCCATTACCGATAAGACTGCTGCTCTGTGGCTCGAGCCAATTCAAGGCGAAGGCGGCGTGCTGCCGTTGACCCAAGAATTCATGACCGCCGCTCGCGAATTGTGTACCGAACACGACGCGTTGCTCGTGCTTGATGAAGTTCAAACCGGCATCGCTCGCACGGGTTCATGGTTTGCCTTCCAGCAATTCAACGTTGTGCCAGACGTGCTCTTGCTTGCCAAGGGTCTTGGTGCAGGAATTCCAATCGGCGCCTGCATTGGTTTCGGCAAGTACGCCGATCTCATGACCGCTGGCCTACACGGCACAACATTTGGCGGTAACGCTGTCTCATGCGCCGCCGGCAACGCCGTGCTCAAGGAAGTTGAAGACAGCAACCTCATCAAACGCGCACTTGAAATTGAAACTGCGGTTAAGGCGCTCGAAGATCTTCCGGCCGTCGAACAAGTTCGTGGCATGGGCGCGATGTTGGGTGTCGTGCTCGCATCGGACATCGCTGCCGACGTTGAAACTCGTGCTCGCGAACTAGGTTTGCTGGTCAATGCCTGCAATGCCAACGTACTTCGCCTAGTGCCGCCACTCGTTGTTTCTGATGAAGAACTCAATCAGGCAATCGCAATCTTGCGACGATCAATCGAGGAAATTGCGCCATGACCACCCGCGCCGCACGCCTTCACTTGTTAACGACAATCATCACTGATGGTCGCATTCGGTCACAGGCCGAACTCGTGTTGGCACTCGCGCGCGAAGGCATTCAAGTTACGCAAGCCACTTTGAGTCGCGACCTTGACGTGCTGGGCGCAGTCAAAGTGCATGATGCTGAAGGCGGCTACTACGCCATTCCGCAAGATGGCACCGGCGACTTGGCATTCAAAGATTCGCACCGTCTCAGTCGCATCCTGTCTGAACACATGGCAAGCGCCGAACATTCTGGCAACTTGGTCGTGCTTCGCACACAACCAGGCGCCGCAAGTTACCTCGCATCCGCCCTTGATCGTTCCGGGCTCACGAGCATCATCGGAACAATTGCCGGCGATGACACTGTCATGGTTGTCACACGCGATCCGGCGGGCGGTCCTGCGGTGTGCCACGAACTCACAGAGCTCGCAAGCAAGTAGATTACAAAAGACTCGAAGTTAGGGGAGTGAAGTGACAACACGTCTATGGGGTGGCCGATTTGAATCGGGACCAAGCGACGCGATGGCTGCATTGAGCGCATCAGTTCACTTCGACTGGGTGCTTGCGCCCTATGACATTGCCCAGAGCAAGGCTCACGCCAAGGTTTTGGCCTCTGCGGGACTTCTCGATGCTGACGAGCTCACCACAATGCTCAACGGCCTTGATGCACTTCGCGACAAAGTTCTCGATGGCAGTTTCGAAGCAAAGTTCGAAGACGAAGATGTTCACACAGCGCTCGAACGTGGGCTTCTCGAAACAATCGGTGCCGAAGTTGGCGGCAAGCTCCGCGCTGGCCGTAGCCGTAATGACCAAGTGGCAACTGACCTTCGCATGTTCTTGCGCAATAGCGCCCGTGATATCGCAGCACTAGTAACTGACCTGCAGCTTGCCTTGGCTGATCAAGCCGCAGCGCACGTCAATTCAGCAGCTCCAGGTTTCACGCATCTTCAACACGCTCAACCAGTCTCATTCGGTCACGAACTTGCCAAGCATATTCATGCGCTCGGACGCGACATCGATCGTTTCCGCGACTGGGACAAACGTGCGGCCAAATCACCTATGGGTAGTGGTGCACTCGCTGGTTCAAGTTTGAAACTTGATCCTGTCGCCGTTGCCAATGACCTTGGCTTCGATGGCGTTGTCGAAAACTCAATCGATGGTGTTAGCGATCGCGATTTCGTCGCCGAGTTCCTTTTTACCACCGCCATGATTGGCATTCACTTATCGCGTCTTGGCGAAGAAGTGTGTTTGTGGTCTTCGCGTGAATTCGCATGGGCAACGCTTGACGATGCTTGGTCCACGGGCTCGAGCATCATGCCGCAAAAGAAGAATCCTGATGTAGCCGAACTAGCTCGTGGCAAAGCTGGACGACTTGTCGGTCACGTTACGAGCATCCTTGTCACACTTAAGGGCTTGCCGTTCGCTTACAACCGCGACCTGCAAGAAGACAAAGAAAGCTCAATCGATGCAATCAACACATTGCATCTCGTGCTTCCTGCGATGACCGGAATGATTGCCACTCTCAAGTTCGATACCGAGCGCATGGCTGCTAGTGCGCCCGAAGGTTTCGCGTTAGCAACAGAAATTGCTGAATGGGTTGTGCAACAAGGCGTTCCATTCCGTGAAGCTCACGAAATTGCCGGCGCATGTGTGCGCAAGGCAGAGCAACTTGGCACCGATTTGAATGGTCTCAGCGACGCAGATTTCGCCGAGATTCATCCAGCTTTAACGCCAGCCGTTCGCGAAGCGCTAACGGTCGAAGCTGCCTTGAACTCACGGTCAACGGTCAACGGCACCGCGCCAAGTTCAGTTCAACTTCAACTCGATGCTGCGCGCACCACAATTGCGCATTTGCAGTCGTGGTCACAAGTACAACCACACGCCATCTAGGAAATTAAGCGTCCAGAATTTCGTTCAATAGCGCTAAAGCTTTTGGACCCATTCCGTGCAAGGAAACAAGTTCTAATCGCGGAAATTTTCTTAGGTCCTTGATTGTCAGCAATCCGGCGTTCACCAATGCGCGTCGTGCTGGCGCAGCCAATCCAAGTTCGCGCCACACCTCATCACGTTGCGCGTACCACTCTAAGTCGACTTCACCACGAGTCACCGGACACGACGACGATGCGCTGGTCGCCTTCTTGGATTTCGACATGGTCCAATCCAACCACGTGGCGTTTTGAGGATTGATGAACTTTTCCGCAAAGATAGAGGGGTGACTGACATCCTGACTGAACTCGGCTGGCGCAACCTGGTTGCCCAGCACACGCCTGAACTTCCTGAAGAGCTGGCCAAGGGTTCACTCACGCTCTATTGCGGTTTTGATCCAACAGCGCCAAGTCTTCACATGGGTAACCTGGCTCAAATCATCACAATGTCTCGTTTCCAACGCCTCGGCCACACCCCGATCGCACTCGTCGGCGGCGCCACCGGAATGATCGGTGATCCTTCGGGTAAAAATGCCGAGCGTACCCTCAACACAACCGAGACAATTCGCGAGTGGGAATCCAGCATTAAGGCACAACTCGAGCCTTACTTTGATTTTTCTGGCTCAAATGCATGCATCATGAGCAACAACTTCATCTGGACCGAGTCCATGGATGTGCTCACATACTTGCGCGACATTGGCAAGCACTTCAGTGTCAATCGAATGCTCGATAAAGAATCGGTTTCCGCGCGCCTCAATGGTGCAGGTATCTCGTACACCGAATTTAGTTACCAAATCTTGCAGTCACTCGATTTCCTCGAGCTTTACCGTCGCCATGGTTGCACACTTCAAATCGGTGGCTCGGATCAGTGGGGCAACATCACAGCCGGAACTGATCTTGTCCGTCGTGTCGAAGGCGCAAGTGTCAATGGTCTAACAACACCACTCGTCACCAAGGCGGATGGCACCAAGTTCGGCAAGACCGAATCTGGAACGGTCTGGCTCGATCCAAATCTCACAAGCCCATACTCTTTCTTCCAGTTCTGGGTGAATGCCGATGATCGCGACGTCGACAAGTTGTTGCGCACATTCACGTACCGCACGCAGGACGAGATTGAAGCATTGGCTGTAGCGACCGCTGAGCGCCCACACGCACGTGAGGCCCAGCGCACGCTTGCTCAGGACGTCACAACACTCGTACACGGCGCACACGCAGCCGCACAGGCCGAGGCAGCAGCCGCAGCACTCTTTGGACGCGGAGAACTACACGAACTCGATGCAGCAACACTGAACGCCGCCATGAGTGAGGCTCCTAACGCGGAGGTCTCGCTCGAAGGTGAACCAATCACTGTTTCTGAACTTCTCGTGAAGTGTGAACTTGTTGCCAGCAATGGCGCCGGTCGTCGCGCTATCGCCGAAGGTGGAGTCTCGGTTAACAACGTCAAGGTCACTGACGAAGGTGCGACAATTTCCGCTGAAGATTTCTTGCACGGTCAATGGCTCGTTCTTCGCCGTGGCAAGAAAGCATTCGGCGGCATCAAGCGCGTTAACTAAATAACCATCGGTGCGTGTCTTCTTTCGGAAGTCGCTGTTTCGATGCAAGTGAGAGGCAAACATGTCAGATTCAGCTCGGACCGCTTTAATTGATTCGTTAAATGCATTTCGCGGACACATCATCGACTCTTGTGAATTACTGACGGATGAGCAGGCTCGCACTCACTTAGTGACGTCGAAAACAACACCGTTGGGAATAGTTCGCCATCTCATTGCCGTCGAACATTATTGGTTCCGTCACGTGCTCACCGGCGGACCCATTTCAGATGACTGGATCAATGGGGGAGACGACGACCCCGAATGGGAAGTCGAGGGCCTCTCAGTTCACGCAATGACTGCGATCTATCGCGATGCCATCGCTGAATGTAATTCACTCATTGGAAATATCGCTATGGATGCTTCATCGAAAATCGAACATCACGGTGAACATGTAACTCTCGCTTGGATTCTGCTTCACATGGTCGAAGAAACTGCATGTCATCTTGGACACATGGAAATCCTGGTCGAACAACTTCTCGCTGACAAAAGTTAATCGTCCTCGTCGGCACGACTTTCTTGAGATCTAGGATTCACACATGAGCGCCACTGATGCACTAGCAGAATCATTGCGCTCGGCATTCATGAATCCCGATTCATCCAAACGCTTAAACCTTGCGATGAATGTGGGAACTTTTCCTTCTGATTCCTACATTGATGTACTCGTAGATCAATTCCTCGTAGAGACCGATTTCTATGTACGAGACACGCTCACGTGGGCATTACTCAGCCAAAATCGTGAAAAAGTTACGCAGCGAATCGTGGCGGAAATCAATTCGCCTTACCCGCAAATGCGTTCACAATGTCTGCACACACTCTCCAAGATCGGTGACCCAGGAACATGGTCAGCAATTACTCGTAAACATTTGACTGACCCAAATGATGCAATTGCAAAAACTGCATGGCGTGCAGCTGTCATCTTGGTGCCTGACGAGGATGTATCTGAACTCATTGAGGTGCTGTGCACCCAGCTCGGCCGAGGAGATTCCCGCACGCAACTCAGCTTGAGTAAAGCTCTGTTAAGTCTTGGCGAACCAGCGCTCGAAGCACTCAAAAAAATCACGTCGAGTGAGAATGAAGTTGTGCGTACACATGTTGAAAACATCATGCGAATACATAAAGATCACGTAGCTGAATATGTGAAATCGATTGAAGCAGCCAAGCGAAATGAATCGCTTACGGACGCACCGACAATCGATCAATCAATCATTTAGTGCACTGCCGCAATTAATAAATTAGCTAACGTGTTACAGCAATCAAGTAGGTGCTTAGTGGGCTACGACATCTTCGATGTGTTGCGATTTCTGCCCAAGGCCAAGAACCAATGCGCAACCAATAAAGATCACACCGGCTCCCACAAGTTGCACAGTGGTGATGGTTTCGTGAAGTAGAACCGAACCCAAAATAACAGCAACAACTGGCACAAGAAACTCTGTGCTCAACGCTTTCGTAGCACCAATTTCATCGACAAGTTTGAAGTAAAGAATGTAGGCCAACGAGCTTGCCGTTGCAGCAACAGTAACCAGTGCGCCAATAGCTTTCCATGACGGAGGAACGTTATTCAAAGGAACAAGAATCACTAGTGGCAGAGTGAATAACCCACCAAACAAAAAGGTTCCAATCGTTTGTTCGTATGAACCAACATGTGGCGTGTGTACTTTTGCGTAGCTTCCGCCAAAAGCAAAACCAGTTGATGCGATCACTGATCCAAGGAATCCAAGCATGAATGCGCCATCGATTTTTTGTGGCGTGAAACCAATCAGAATCACAACGCCAAGGAATCCGATAATGAGTCCCGCAAGCATGGTGAACGTAGGACGCTTCTTGTGCCAGACCCATTCGATTAACAAGCTGTAAAGCGGAATTGTTGTTACCAAGATTGCGGTGAGTGATGCACCTAAACGTGTCATCGCAAAATTCATTCCGCCAAGATTCATACCGACACTTGCAAAGCCAAGAACTGCAAAATGTTTCCACGCATTGTGAAACTCAAGTTTGCGTCGTGTTGCAAATGCGATAACTACAAGTAATGCACTTGCAACGAATGCGCGGAATGAAACTGTGGCGGCCCAACCGAATTCAGGAATCGAAATTGCTAGCCAGTAAAACGATGCACCCCACATTAAGAAAGTCCAGGTGTACATGTTCAGTTGGCGAGGTGTCATACAACAACCGTAGTAGTTAATGCATGCAATCGTGAATGCACTATTCGATGAAATGCAGCACTCGTATGCCGGGGGACAGGAGCCTCTTTAGCAGGATTCGAGCTCGCACATGAGGCCTTTCGAAAGACCGTTATGGACCCGATTTGACCTTCTGCAGAAAACCACGTAACTTAGCCAAGCAACCTAATCACGGCCAAGATCTTGAAAAAGAAATCGGCCAAG
>JALQVI010000068.1 GCA_023260395.1 Candidatus Nanopelagicales bacterium | reverse complement strand
ATGGAAGAAATCGGGCTCACAATGCCCATTCGACCGGTGGCAAGGGCCGTATAGAACGCCAGCAGGCCAGTTAGACCCAACGCCCCTGCCAGAATGCCGTTGATGGCTACCTCGCGCGACATGGTCCACGAGCCGAAGAGTGCTACCGAAATAATGGTCGCGAGTAGACCAAAGGGCTGCGAACCTCCGGTGACAGCAACACTTGAGCGTGAGCGAGTCAGGCGGCCGCCTAAATAGTCAGCAGAACCCCAAATCAAGCTCGAGATGAGCGCATAAACCGATGCCACTGCCCCAGACTAACGGCGCGCCACCGTGAATCTGTGCCTTGCGCGATTTAGGGTAAAAACCTAGGCAAGTAGACAATGGAGCAACGCGTGGCAAATGAGCAATGGCAAGATGCTGTTGCGAGCCTGCAGGTTACTGGCATCCGTCCAGAGATATTGCTCGAGGAAGTGCCGGCGCCCTCCAGATTGGCACCGTTTAGTGCTGCCCTTGCAGTGGATGCTGTAAACGCCGATGACGAAGATTTAGCCTCGGGTCGCTTCGTCGTGCTGCATGATCCTGACGGTCAACCAACGTGGGATGGACAATTCCGTGTGGTCACGTTTGTGAAAGCTCCGATTGAATCCGATGTTGTGACAGACGACATTTTTGATGAAGTTGCCTGGAGTTGGTTAATGGAATGTCTAGGCGATAGCGAAGCCGAGTACCATCATCTTTCTGGAACTGTCACACGAACTGTGTCACGATCGTTTGCAGATCTCAAGGATCGTAAAGACGAATCTGATTTGGAAATTCGCGCTTCATGGACTGCAAGCACTCCGGACTTGTCTGCCCATCTACGCGGTTGGCTACAACTAGTTGAAACGTGTGCCGGGTTGCAGCCGATACCTCAAGGCATCACTGCGATTGCGCGGACTCGATAGTTGTGAGCGAAGAAGTTCCTGAGTACACGCTTGTCACCGCGCCTGCCGAAGGTTTGCCCGACTTGGTGGTTACCGACGCTGCGTTGAGCGAAACAATCGCTGCGCTCAAGGTTGGACATGGACCGGTTGCACTTGATGCAGAGCGAGCCAGCGGCTTTCGCTATAGCCAACGCGCATATTTGATTCAACTAAGGCGTGAGGGTTCGGGCACACACCTGATCGACCCAACAGCATTCGATGATCTCAAAGAACTTAATGATGCGATGGCTGACGTGGATTGGTTGCTGCATGCCGCGTCACAAGACCTCGTGTGTTTGGCAATGGCTGGACTCGTTCCACAGCGTGAACTATTTGATACGGAGTTAGCAGGGCGTCTATTAGGGCTGCCACGCGTTGCACTCGGTACTTTGACCGAATCAATCTTGGGCATTTCACTTGCCAAAGAGCACAGCGCCGCTGACTGGTCGACTCGCCCACTGCCAGAGGCGTGGCTTAATTACGCAGCGCTCGATGTCGAGTTCCTTATTCCTTTGTGGAACGCCATGGAGCAGATGTTGGTCGCTGCTGAAAAGCGCGACATTGCTGCACAGGAATTTGCTCATGTGCGTGACCACACGGCGGCCATTGAGCGTCAAGATCCATGGCGACGAACCTCAGGCCTGCATAAAGTGCACAAACCTCGGGACCTTGCGATTGTTAGAGAGTTGTGGAACGAGCGTGACAAAATTGCACGATCTATGGATGTCGCTACAGGTCGACTCTTGCCAGATGCTGCCGTGGTTGCGATTGCTCTCTCTGGCGCAGTGAGCAAGGATGACATTGCCGCTCTGCCTGAGGTCAAGAATCGTTCGGCCCGTCGGTACTCCCATCTATGGACACCAGCCATCGAACGTGCCCATGCATTGCCCGCTGATCAACTTCCTGAAGCGCGTTTAAAGACCAGTGGTCCCCCGCAACCAAAGTCTTGGGCACAGCGCAATCCGATCGCCTTTGCCCGTCTAGAGGCGATCAAGGCATCACTCTCAGAAATCGCCGAGGCACAGGCCATTCCGGTCGAGCATTTAATGACACCGGATGTAGTTCGTCGAGTGCTTTGGGATGAGCCTGCAACCGAATTTGAATTGACGCAGCTACTAGATGAATTCAATGTTCGACAATGGCAGCGCGAACTCGTCGTTCCATTGCTCCAAGAGCAATTGGCAACTGACTATTAGTTCTTAAAGAACGCCGGCTCGGATGCGATCGCGTACTCGAGACGCAATACCTTCGGCATCGAGGCCGAGTTGCTTAATGATGCTTGCCCGGCTCGCGTGTGCCAAGAATTTCTTAGGCACACCCATGTTGACTACTTCGGCGCGACTGCTGATGTATTTCAATCCAGCTGTGATGCCTTCTCCGATGCCACCAGCACGTAAACCATCTTCAATGGTGACAACGAGAGGCACATCAGCCAAGTATTGGAGCAGTTCGTCATTCACTGGAAGTGCCCAAATTGGATCTATAACGGAGGTGTTGATTCCTTCGGCGTTGAGGGCTGCGGCTGCTTCGAGTGCTGGAACTGCCATTGCGCCGATGGCCACGATGACTACGTCGGGATTTTCTTCATCAAGCAAGATGTCACCGGCCGGAACGCTGCGAACGGCTTCGATCGGCGCTGGCAACGCTCCCTTAGGGAAACGTACTACGGTTGGGCGATCGCTGATGTCAATGGCACGATCGAGCGCTTCGATGAGACGTTGTTCATCGCGAGGAGCGGCAAGCTCTAGACCCGGTACTACGCGAAGTAATGACATGTCCCACATGCCGTTATGTGAAGCGCCATCGTCGCCAGTAATGCCTGAGCGATCGAGTACGAATGTCACGCCGCCTTTGTGCATTGCACAGTCCATGATGACTTGGTCAATTGCACGGTTGAGGAATGTTGCATACACCGCGACAACTGGATGCAAACCCGCATGAGCCATGCCTACCGCGCTGGTAACTGCGTGCTGTTCTGCGATTCCAACATCGAACGTGCGCTGTGGATATGCCTTAGAAAATGCCTCGAGGCCGGTCGGACCTAACATCGCGGCAGTTATCGCCACGACATCAGGTCTCTTGTCACCAATCTCAACTAAGTGCGAGCTGAATACAGAGGTCCAATTACGTTTGGCTGTTGTTAAAGGAATGCCTGTTTCGGGATCCACGATTCCAACAGCGTGAAACTTTTCTGCTTCGTCTTGAACTGCAGGCGCGTAGCCACGACCCTTTTCCGTAATCGCATGAACGATGACAGGTCCACCAAAATCACGTGCACGTTCGAGAGCAAATTCGAGGTCGGCAATGTCATGTCCATCGACTGGGCCGATGTATTTCAGGCCGAGGTCCTCGAACATACCTTGCGGAGCAACAAAATCCTTGAGGCCCTTTTTCATGCCATGTAGTGCATCATAAACTGGCGCACCAACGACTGGAGTGCGTTCCAAGACAGACTTACCCCAGTCCAGAAACTTTTCATAGCCTCGAGTAGTGCGAAGCGTTGCAAGATGATGAGCCATTCCACCAATAGTTGGTGAGTACGAACGTTCGTTGTCGTTAACCACAATGACAACCGAGCGACCAGAGCCATCGGCAATGTTGTTGATAGCTTCCCATGTCATGCCGCCAGTAAGCGCACCATCGCCAACCACAGCAACAACATGGCGGTCAGACTCGCCATTAATTTCGAATGCTTTGGCAATGCCATCGGCATAAGACAGCGCAGTAGATGCGTGACTGTTTTCGATGACATCGTGGATACTTTCGTCACGGCTTGGGTAGCCAGATAAGCCACCTTCCTGACGCAAAGTATTGAATTGATCGGCACGACCAGTGA
Source organism: Candidatus Nanopelagicales bacterium (assembly GCA_023260395.1). GTDB lineage: Bacteria > Actinomycetota > Actinomycetes > S36-B12 > UBA5976 > UBA5976. Next base: position 3,078 of record JALQVI010000068.1, on the reverse strand, counting down.
CAATCTTGTGCACGTACGACTGGTGGCCGGTATCCCACAAAATTGGGTCTTTAGGCGATTCAAAGACGCGGTGCAGTGCCAAAGTAAGTTCAACGACACCCAGGTTTGGACCAAGGTGGCCACCTGTTCGCGTCACTCGGTCAACTAGAAAATCACGAATTTCGGCCGACAACTCATTGAGCTGGTCGATTGAGAGCGCGCGCAAGTCACTGGGTGACTTGATACCGTCCAAAATCGACATGATGCTCCTTCTAAGCTCTCTTGAGTCTAGATGAGACCTGCCGTTAATGCCCGTTTGGGCAAAGAAAGTGCAGTGATTACTTGAGCAATAGAGAGCGAAGTACGTACTGCAAAATTCCACCGTGACGGTAGTAATCGGCTTCACCTGGAGTATCAATGCGAACATCAGCATCAAAAGTGACGACTCGATCACCATCTGTTGCGGTGACCTTTACCGTCTTTGGTGTTGAACCATTGTTCAGTTCAGTGACACCTTGGATGGCGAATACTTCGTGGCCAGTTAAGCCAAGCGAATCAGCATTGTGACCTGCAGGGAATTGCAATGGCAATACACCCATTCCAATCAGGTTTGATCGGTGAATACGTTCGTACGATTCAGCGATAACTGCGCGAACTCCCAGCAAGGCTGTTCCCTTTGCTGCCCAGTCTCGCGATGAACCTGAACCGTATTCCTTGCCTGACAAAATAACCATCGGCACTCCGGCTGCGGCTGCGTTCATTGCAGCGTCATAAATGGCAGCCTGAGGTGTGTCTGGCTTGGTGAAGTCAATGGTGAATCCACCTTCGACATTGTCGAGTAGTTGATTGCGTAGACGAATGTTTGCGAACGTTCCGCGAATCATGACTTCGTGATTGCCTCGGCGTGAACCGTACGAGTTGAAGTCTGCACGATCAATTCCGTGGTCCGTCAGGTATTTGCCGGCTGGGCTATCAGCACGAATTGAACCAGCTGGTGAGATGTGGTCAGTTGTGACTGAATCCCCTAGTTTGGCAAGCACTCGTGCACCTGTGATGTCAGTAACTGGCGATGGATTCGCAGGCATGTTGTCGAAGTACGGTGGTTTGCGCACGTACGTGCTGTTCGCATCCCATGTGAATGTCGCACCTGTTGGAGTGTTGAGGTTTTGCCAGCGCTCGTCGCCTGCGAAAACATCTTTGTAGCGTGACGTAAACATATCAGCGTCAATTGATGAATCAATCGTGGCGGCAACTTCTTCGGCAGTTGGCCAAATGTCCTTGAGGAATACTGGGTTGCCTTCGGAATCATTTCCGAGTGCATCAGTATCGAAATCAACATTCATCGAACCAGCAATTGCGTAGGCAACGACAAGTGGTGGCGATGCAAGGTAGTTCATTTTCACATCTGGATTGATGCGACCTTCGAAGTTGCGGTTACCTGAAAGCACGGCAGCCGCAGCAATGTTGTGTTCTGAAATCGTGTTGCTAATCGCTGGATCCAAAGGTCCGGAATTGCCGATGCAGGTTGTGCAGCCGTAGCCCACAAGGTTGAAGCCGAGAGCGTCCAGGTATGACGTTAAGCCAGCCTTGTTGTAGTAATCGGTCACAACTTGAGAGCCAGGTGCGAGCGTGGTCTTGACCCACGGCTTGCTAGTGAGACCTTTTTCGACAGCTTTCTTGGCGAGCAATCCCGCAGCAAGCATGACGCTTGGGTTCGATGTGTTTGTGCACGATGTGATGGCAGCAATGACCACGGAGCCATTGGCAACTGGAACCTCTTTGCCGTCGATAACGGCAACACCATAGGCGTCAGCATCTGTGGAGTATGTAGGTAGCGCAGCGTCAAAAGCAGTTGCTGCGTCCTTCAATGAGATGCGGTCTTGTGGACGCTTAGGACCAGCAATCGAAGGTGTGATGGTCGAAAGATCAAGTTCGAGGTACTCGGAGTACTTCGGTTCGTTGGCTGGATCGTGCCAGAGGCCTTGTGCAGTTGCATATGCCTTGACCAAGTTGATCTGAGATTCTGGGCGACCAGTGAGTCGGAGGTAGTTCAGTGTTTCGTCGTCGATTGGGAACACAGCAGCTGTTGAACCATATTCAGGGCTCATGTTGCCGATAGTCGCGCGGTTAGCGAGCGATACAGCGCTGACACCGGCACCATAAAATTCGACGAACTTGCCAACAACGCCGTGCTTGCGAAGCATTTCGGTAATCGTGAGAACCAAGTCAGTGGCGGTCGTGCCAGCTGGCATCGAACCGTGAAGTTTGAAACCAACAACTCGTGGAATCAACATGGACACAGGTTGACCGAGCATGGCTGCTTCGGCTTCGATACCGCCAACTCCCCATCCAAGTACGCCTAAACCGTTGACCATCGTGGTGTGCGAATCGGTACCGACGCACGTGTCTGGATATGCCTGGCCATTGCGGACCATGACAACGCGTGCCAAGGCCTCGATGTTGACCTGGTGCACGATGCCGGTGCCGGGCGGAACCACTTTGAAGTCTTCAAAGGCTGACTGGCCCCAACGTAGGAACTGGTAGCGCTCGCCATTGCGTTCGTATTCAAGTTCAACGTTTCGATTAGCAGCAAGATCGCTTCCAAAAAAGTCTGCGATAACCGAGTGGTCGATGACAAGTTCAGCGGGCGCAAGTGGATTAATGCGTTGTGCATCGCCACCAAGTTCAGTGAACGCCTCACGCATCGTTGCAAGGTCCACGACACATGGCACACCAGTGAAGTCCTGCATGATGACGCGTGCCGGAGTGAACTGAATTTCGTCCGTCGGTTCCGCCGAGGCATCCCAATTTGCTAGTGAACGAATCTGGTCGGCTGTGACGTTGGCTCCGTCTTCGGTGCGCAAAAGATTTTCTAGGAGCACCTTGTGGGTGTACGGCAACGTTGCACTGCCTTCAAGCTTTGTCAGGTCAAAGATCTCGAAATCTGTGCCATCGACGTTCAGGTTTGTACGTGCATCAAATGAATTCAAACTGGTCACAGTGAGCTCCTGAAAAGTATCTTGATATCAAGATACTTTAGCAGATGCCTTGGTGAACAAGGCGATGCACTCCACGTGTGAAGTCATCGGGAAGGCATCG
>JALQVI010000067.1 GCA_023260395.1 Candidatus Nanopelagicales bacterium | reverse complement strand
GCAACAATCAATGCACTGTTCCCACAGGGCGGCGACGTAACAATCGCTGACTTGGTCAAGGCCGGCGCTGTTCGCAAGGGCGAACTCGTCAAGGTTCTTGGACAGGGTGACATCTCGGTCAAGGTCAACGTAACCGCAGACAAGTTCTCGGATTCAGCTAAGGCAAAGATCACCGCTGCCGGTGGATCTGTAAACGAAGCTAAGTAAGACATTTAATAGTCGTCGGTCGTTTAGTCAGTAACATTGGCTAAGCGACCGACTTCTCTTTAGGAGGCACTAATGCTAGGCGCATTCGCAGCAGCATTCCGTACACCGGACTTGCGTAAGAAGTTGCTCTTCACGCTGGGCATTATCGCTTTGTTCCGCTTGGGTTCGGTCATCCCGACACCTGGCATGAGCTACACCGCCATCCACACCTGTGTCGATCAGGTCAAGGACAACTCAATCTATGGATTGATCAACTTGTTCTCTGGTGGCGCGTTGCTCCAACTTTCGATTTTTGCACTCGGCATCATGCCGTACATCACGGCCAGCATCATCATTCAGTTGCTGACTGTTGTTATTCCTCACCTTGAGTCACTCAAGAAGGAAGGCCAATCGGGCAACGCTCGCATCACTCAGTACACCCGTTACCTCACTGTGGCACTTGCTGTTCTGCAGTCGACCACCATCATCACCTTGGCTCGTACGCCTGGACGTTTGTTCCAAGGATGTAATGAGCAGCTGATGCCAAATCAGTCAATTTCATTGCTGCTGATCATGGTTCTCGTCATGACAACCGGAACTGCTTTGATCATGTGGCTCGGCGAATTGATTACCGACCGTGGTGTTGGTAACGGTATGTCAATCCTGATTTTCACATCGATCATCTCTTCGTTCCCAGGTCAGTTGTCATCAATCTGGAAGATTGACGGTTCACTGAAATTCATCCTCACTTTCGTTGTTGGTATCGCAACCATCGCTGGTGTTGTTTTCGTTGAACAAGCACAGCGTCGCATTCCGGTTCAATACGCTAAGCGCATGGTTGGTCGTAAAGAATTTGGTGGCACCACCAGCTACTTGCCAATCAAGGTCAACCAGGCTGGCGTTATCCCAGTTATCTTCGCTTCGTCGTTGTTGTACTTGCCGAGCTTGGTAGTTCAGCTCACCGGTTCCCAAGCTGCTTGGGCGCAATGGGTTCTGACCAACATGGCTCCAGGGCGCTCGGGCTACTTGGTTGCTAACTTCTTGATGATTATTTTCTTCACGTACTTCTACGTTTCGATCACCTTCAACCCTGAAGAAGTTTCGGATGACTTGAAGAAGTACGGCGGCTTCATCCCAGGTATTCGCGCTGGTCGTCCAACCGCTGAATACTTGCGTTACGTTTTGAACCGCATCACGTTGCCAGGTTCGCTTTACCTTGCATTGATCGCAACCATCCCTTACATCGCATTCGATGCACTCGGTGTTGGCAAGCGCTTCATCTTTGGCGGAACAAGCTTGCTGATTATGGTCGGCGTTGGATTGGATACCGTCAAGCAAATCGAAAGCCAGCTACAACAACGCAACTACGAAGGTTTCTTGAAGTAATGCGTCTGTTAATCATGGGTCCGCCGGGAGCGGGCAAAGGAACACAAGCTGCAGTTATCTGCGAACGCTTGAACATCCCACACATTTCGACGGGCGATCTGTTCCGCGCAAACTTGGCCGAAGGAACTGCGCTTGGTCAAGAAGCAAAGAAGTACATGGATGCTGGCGAGTACGTTCCAGATTCAGTCACCAATGGCATGGTGCGCGCACGATTGGCCGAACCAGATACCGCTGGCGGATTCCTGCTCGATGGCTACCCACGCACAATTCAGCAGGTTGCAGAACTTGATGGCATGTTGTCAGGCAAGGCATTGGACAAGGTCATCGAACTGACTGCAGACACCGATGAAGTCGTTCGTCGTTTGCTTAACCGCGCGCAGGAACAAGGTCGCGCTGATGACACTGAAGACGTCATTCGTCGTCGCCTCGAGGTGTACACCGAGCAGACAGCTCCGCTGACTGAGCTTTACAGCAGCCGCGGAATTCTTGTTGGTGTTGATGGTCTCGGCGATGTTGCCGAAGTTACCGATCGCATCTTCGCTGCACTTAACGCATAAGTAGCCGACGTGTTCGGACGCAAAGACAAAATCGAAATTAAAACGCCTGCGCAAATTGATTTGATGCGCAAGGCCGGCATTGTTGTTGGCACTGTACTTGAACGCATGAAAGTTGAAGCGGGCGTTGGCGTTTCAACAAACGATCTTGATCGTATTGCGCGCGAAGAGCTAAAGCGCTTTGGCGCTGACTCATCGTTCCTTGGTTACTACGGTTATCCAGCAGTGATTTGTGCATCGACGAATGATGAAGTTGTACACGGCATTCCGAACGACCGCAAACTTGTCGATGGTGATTTATTGTCCATTGACTTTGGTGCGATTGTTGATGGCTGGCATGGCGATGCAGCAGTCACGATTGAAATTGGAACACCGATTGCTGCACAAACGCAACTATCGAATGTTACGCGCGATTCAATGTGGGCTGGGCTTGCCAAAGCTGTTGTCGGTAATCGTTTGACTGACATCAGTCATGCAGTTGAAACGACGATTCGTTCAGCAGGGGAGTACGGCATCCTCGAGGAATATGTTGGTCATGGCATCGGAACCAAGATGCACATGGATCCCTCGGTTCCAAACTTTGGTTCGCCAGGTCGTGGTGTTGAACTCAAGGCCGGCATGGCATTAGCAATCGAACCGATGGTCACGCTCGGTGCGCGTCACGTTCACACGTTGGCCGACAACTGGACTGTTGTCACCGATGATGGTTCACGCGCGAGTCACTGGGAAAACACAGTCGCCATCACCGAAGATGGTCCCTGGGTGCTAACAGCGCTTGATGGGGGAGCGGAGTATTTCGCAGCCCATGGCATCCCAAGCCCAGCCTCTGCCAAAGGCTAGGTAGCTCTCGCGAGTTTCTTATTTGAACTAGCTACCAAGTTGTTGGAAGTTGCGTGTTTACATGCGGAGTGAGATCAGGCATATCCGTTAGCGAAGCGTCAGTTGCATCCGATGGGATGGGGTCATTTGGAAATGGTTGAGGTCCGTACCACATCGCAAAATTGCATGGAACATTCTCGGGAAGTTCCAAAATGAAGGCGTTAACAGTGCTGCTGTCAGCTTGAAGCAACGTAATTGAAAAAGTCTTTTGAGTCTTTGGAATCGTCCAAATATATAGCTGGTCTTTATGGTCACTAATTGGAGCACATGCACTGCTTAACTGATGTGTGGACACCGAGTTGTTTGGTCCGCATAGCTGATTGCTTGGCACCATGTAGTCACCAGCGCGGAAGGCAACTACTTCGATGTTTGGGTACTTAATGAGGCCATCGCTTGATTGGGGATCCAAGTCAGGTTTATAAGCAATCGTGAATCCCAATCCGTATGCCATTTCGTAAACAGACTGGTCAACGAATGGTGTTTCTACAGCTTTAGGCTGTGTGTTTCCGCAACCAGCCGTTGTGTTCGCGAACACTAGCGCGAACACAACGGCTGAGATGATTTGCTTTGCGTTTTGCATAGTCGAAATTAACAGATAGTGAAACTTGGATTGGGATTTGAAGCAAGCCTCCAGCTGTTAGCTGTTGTGCTGAATGAAATACCTACAGAGCTACTGCCTAAAGTTATTCCGGTAATTGTTGTACTTGACCAAGTATGGCCATAAGCAGAAAAAATTTGAACAGTTTTACAACTCGTTGGATTGTTAATCATCATTGACATCTGTCCGGTTTTGCTGTTGTTGCACTTACCTTGCGAGCCCACTACATACTTATCTTGGAATTTATAAGCCTGTCCAATGCTGGAACTTGAAGAAGGAGATGACGTCGTAGTCGCTGCAAAGTAACATCCTGCTCCACCGTAGCTGAGTGATGAACTGTATACAGTGACTCCACCTGAAACTGAGGTTCCAAAACCATCGGTGGAACCAATGTTTACAGGTGAGGTAGGTAAACCCGAAATTTCGCCTGAATAGTTGGTGTTATCCCAACTCCACCCAGTCAGTGAAAGATACTGGTTAGTGGCAGTATCCAGATAAATACTTGCTGGGCTTAGAGTCATGTCGGAATTTACACTTGCAGCCAATGGTGATATTCCGAGAGATACATTTGGTGTGATGGGAGTGACACATAGATCGGCAGCGATTGTGTTGTTAATTTGATTTTGTGTCTCGCCGTTACTTGCTAAAGCTTCCGCAAAATTGGATAGATTCTCAGCGGCTGTTCCGTTGCCGAGCGAAGCTACTGGAGTGCAACTTTGTGCCTGTGCTGGAGAAGTTGCCGCAAGTTGCATGCTTAGCGTGGCAATAATGACGGTAACAAGTGTCCGGAATGAGTAATTCGATTTGGTTTTTTTCATTTTGAGTCCTAACAACAGGTGTGGCCATGGCCATAAGTGACAGGGGAAATTAGATTTGTAGCCGCGTTTGCGGGCGATGTTAATGCTCCTGCTAGCGCTGTTGCCAGCAAGATAGCGAGTAGTCTTTTCATGGGTTTCCTTCCAGTTATCCACAATTTACAATATATATTTACAGTTAGTAAGGTAGTTTGTAAGAAAAATGGAAGAATTTGCGAAACGCTTTAAAAGTGCGCGTCTTTCGGCGGGATTGACTCAAAGTCAAGCGGCGGAAGGCATCTGCGCGTCGAGCTACATTTCTCTAGTTGAGTCTGGAGCCAGAACGCCAACCTTAGATATGCTGGAGGCATTCGCTAAGCGTTTTTCCGTGGGCCTAGATCAGTTGCAAAATCAGTTGCCTGACTCTGAAATGTTTGAGTTGCTAAATTCTGCAAAAGTTGCGATTCATCTTGGAGAGTATGACGATGCTCGAGCATCTATTATCAAAATTTTGTCGCAAGATTCGATTTCGAAAAGTATTCAAATGCAGGCAGTTCATTTGAACGCTAAGTGCGCCTACGGACTTAATCAAATTTCTGAAGCGATAGAGATCCTCGAAAACCTCACTTCAACTAATTTTCTAGCAGGTGAAAAGCTAGAACCAGAAATTTGGCTTGATTTAATTCGCTGTTACTACTCTGTCAATGATGCAGCGACTGGAGCAGTAAAAGGTGAGATTGCAATTCGCTCGAAGGAATTCAATTCCTGGTTGTTGACGGACCAAATTTCTTTGCTTTGTCAATTGGCATCTTGTTACATCCAAATCGGCGGACTTAGCATGGCCAGTCGTTTAACAATACGCGCGAAGGAGATGGCTGCAGGGCTAAGTTCTCCTCTGTCACTTTCACAAGTGCTTTGGAATCAAGCTGGAATCGCTCAAGAAAGCGGAGATGCCGGTAGTGCTTTTACATATATGCAACAGGCCATCAATTGGGCTGAAGCTGCTGAACTCTTGGAGTCGCTTCCTCGAATGCGCGCGGCATTGGCAAATATGAGTGTCGAAGTCGCGGGGTCGGTCGCTGAACTAGATGCCGAGGAGTTGGCGGAAACTGCCTTTATCGAGGCTTTAGCGATGGGAAAACCAATTGACGCAGCTTCTGCATGTGTGGCTCGCGCTGAAATTGCGTTAATGGGGGAGAACTTCAAGTCAGCACTTGATATTTCAGCTGAAGGGCTAAGGCTTCTGGGAAAGACTACTTCTGGCGCGTTTATAGAGTTAAGTATCTTGGAAACTAAAGCAAAGTTTCATATTTCAAATGACATCTCAATTCTTTTAAACGCCAAGGACTTGTTAGCGAGGTCTCGAGGCCATGGCAGTGTTGAAATTCCAAAATTTTTGCATTACGCCGCAAGAATACTTGCGCAGGAGGGGTTGGAGAAAGAGTCGATTGAATTCTACGAAGCAGCTTTGGGTTATTCGATGACAATAAGTTAATAAACTCGATTGCGAATTCGGATTTTAAGCACGATCGCCAGTGAAAATTTTTGACTTTCCTGCGGCATATTTTCAGTCTATTTTTTGTTACCCCACGTGAGGGTTTCGATTTCACCAGATGAGTTTCTGGCTCGGATGTGAAACTCTTCGATGACTAATTTAGAAAATTCCTGCTGTAAGGCTGAATGACCGGTGGGGGATTCAAGCTGCTTCATTTGCTCATAGGCGCTCAGAAGTTCAAAGTAACGTTCGGCACTTAGTAGCATCCGAACGGGCTTTCCATGATTAGTGATGGTCACATCTTCGGACTGGGCGATCGCGAGGACTTTGCGTACATTTGCTCGAAGTTCCGTAATTGAGTAGCTAGCCATGACTCATATGTACATTATTTGCTGTGAAATGTACAGAAAATTCTTGATTTCGCCACGGCTTGTCGCTGCAGGTTTGCCAGAATTGGCCGTAATCTATGGGACCGATCTAGGCCGATTTCATGTTTTGGGGTGTTTTGGCATAACATCGTGAGTCGGTCCAGAAAAAGTCTGGTCCGTGTCTAGGGAGTGTTAGTTACTTTATGGCAAAAGACGGCGCCATCGAACTCGAAGGCACCATCCTCGAGTCTCTACCGAACGCTATGTTCCGTGTAGAGCTAGAGAACGGTCACAAAGTTCTTGCACATATCTCAGGCAAGATGCGTATGCACTACATCCGCATTCTTCCTGACGACAAAGTGATTGTGGAGCTATCTCCATATGACCTGACTCGTGGACGCATCGTTTATCGCTACAAGTAATCAAGGACGAGAAAAAGTGAAGGTTAACCCCTCAGTTAAGCCAATGTGCGACAAGTGCAAAGTCATTCGTCGTCACGGTGTCGTCATGGTCATTTGTGAAAACCCACGCCACAAACAGCGCCAAGGCTAGATAGACACTTCCCAAAACAATCACCCGATCCCGATTCTTACGCGTGCGTGAGAGCGGAACG
>JALQVI010000066.1 GCA_023260395.1 Candidatus Nanopelagicales bacterium | reverse complement strand
ATCCGTATCCAGTGTTCATGGGTTACCGAAGCTGAAATTCGTAACGTGGTTGCCCATTGCAAGAGCCAGATGGATCCGCAATACCGCGATGACATCACAGCACCTGTCAATGCCAAGAAGGAAATTGACTCAGACATCGGCAACGACCTCGACGAATTGCTACAGGCTGTTGAACTTGTTGTCAGCACTCAACTGGGTTCAACCTCAATGTTGCAGCGCAAACTTCGTATTGGTTTTGCTAAAGCAGGTCGCCTGATGGACCTCATGGAATCACGCGGAATCGTTGGACCTTCTGAAGGTTCAAAGGCTCGCGAAGTTCTCATGACGGCCGAAGACCTGCCAGGCACACTTGCACTCCTTCGCGGCGAATAGGCTTACTGCGTGACCACTCCACGCGTATCCATCGTTTCCCTTGGATGTTCACGTAATGATGTTGACTCCGAAGAGCTAGCCGGACGCTTAACGGCTGATGGCTGGTCGCTGCAAGAAGGCGACGGCGATACCGACGTCATCTTGATCAACACCTGCGGATTCATCGAACAGGCTAAAAAGGATTCCATCGACACGATTTTGGAAGCCGCTGATCTCAAAGATTCTGGCAAGGCTGCCAAGGTTGTTGCCGTTGGGTGTTTGGCCCAGCGATACGGCAAGGAATTGTCGGCTGAATTGCCAGAAGCCGATGCCATTTTGAGTTTCGACGATTATTCAAACATCGGTTCGCAGTTACGTCGCGTGCTTGCCGGCGAAACTCTTGAGGCTCACGAACCTGGTGACCGTCGCACTTTGCTTCCCATTTCTCCGGTCGATCGCAAGGTTGATGATGTTGCCGTTCCTGGCATGGGTCCTCATCTGTATCGGGCTCGTTTGAACAACCAGCCGTGGGCGCCGCTCAAGATTGCCTCGGGTTGTGACCGTCGCTGTACGTTCTGCGCGATTCCACAGTTCCGTGGCGCATTCGTATCGCGTGATCCTGCCGAGATTTTGGCCGAGGCCATGTGGCTAGGCGAGAACGGCGTTAAAGAAGCGTTGCTCGTGAGCGAGAATTCGACGTCATACGGCAAAGACCTTGGTGACCTGCGCTTGCTCGAAGGTTTACTGCCAACGTTGGGCAAAGTCGAAGGCCTTGAGTGGATTCGCGTCTCGTACTTGCAACCTGCCGAAATCCGTCCGGATCTCGTGCGCATCATCGCGCAAACACCTGGCGTGGTTCCGTACTTTGATTTGTCATTCCAGCATGCATCGAACAATGTGCTTCGTCGCATGAAGCGATTCGGAGATCCAGAAAGCTTCCTTGGTTTGCTTTCTGCTGCTCGCGCGTTCAATCCAGAAATGGGTGCACGCACAAACGTCATCGTTGGTTTCCCTGGCGAGACCGAAGAAGACGTCAACATCCTTGCTCAATTCATCGAAGACGCAAAGCTTGACGCTATCGGTGTCTTTGCATATTCAGACGAAGACGGCACGGCCGCCGTTGGGCTCGACGGACACCTCAGCGAAGGTGAAATCGAGGACCGCTTCGCCCACATCGCTACCTTGGCATCACGTGTTTCGGATGAAGTTGCTGAATCGCGCATCGGTCAGACTGTGCAAGTCCTTATCGAGGCCGAAGACAACATGGGTCGTTCCATGCATCAGGCGCCTGAAGTTGACGGCACGACGTACGTCATGGCCGATAGGGAATTATCCGTCGGTGACATGGTCACGGCAACTGTGATTGGAACCGAGGGTATCGACCTGATCGCCGAGATCAACGCATGATTCCTGCCAAGCCAGATCCAGTCGGCGATCCCATCAACGAGGCGCCAGTCGTGAACTTGCCAAATGTGTTGACGCTGTTGCGTTTGCTGTGTGTCCCGGTTTTTATCGCGCTGTACATGGCTTCACATGATTCCATCGTCATGGGCTGGGCAGCTGACATTGTGTTTTTGGCTGCTGCGCTCACGGACATCGTCGATGGGCATCTGGCTCGCCGTGATGGTTTGGTCACGAACTTCGGCAAGATTGCTGACCCAATCGCAGATAAGTTGCTTACAGGTTCGGCGTTGATTGCGCTGTCCATTGATGGGGCAATCGCTTGGTGGATCACGATCTTGATTATTAGTCGTGAAGTCTTCATTACCGCTTTGCGGTTCTATGTCATTCGCCGTGGTGTTATTCCCGCTAGTCGCGGTGGCAAGGCCAAGACTGCTAGCCAAATCACTGCCATTGTGGCGGTGTTGATTCCAACGGCAAGCCTCAAAGCTTCGCCAGTAGTGCCCGACTTTTTAGTGTGGCTACAAACCGCTGTTGTGAATGTTGCACTCGTTCTCGCAGTTGTTCTCACAGTTGTCACCGCGATTGATTACATCGCAAAATCCCGCGCACTTCTTCGCCAGTCCTAAGTTGCGTAATAATTCTTGTTCGCCGTTGTAGTTTTCTGCAGCCATTTCTGCCAAGAAGACACAATCTATGTCTTGTCGATGAGCTATGTCAGAATGATTTCTTTTAGCAAAAACAGAATTCATTTTCTCTGAACTTCTTCATATGGAAATTTGCGCAACATTAGACTGACCATGTGAGTACAGATCTTGATTCCTTGGCGTTAACAGTTGTTGTGGCACTTGAAGGTCGAACACTTGCAACTGCCGAATCGCTCACTGGAGGTCAAATTGGCTCCACGATCACAGCTATCCCAGGTGCTTCTAAGGTCTATCGCGGTGGCGTGATTTCGTACGCCAGCGACCTTAAGGTTTCTCTGGTTGATGTACCTGCTTCGTTACTAGAAGAAGGCGGCGCAATCCAGGCTGAGGTTGCTTTGGCTATGGCTCGTGGCGCTGCAACCAACCTCGATGCTGACTTTGGGCTAGCCGTCACTGGCGTAGCTGGTCCTGCATCACAAGACGGTAAAAAGCCGGGAACTGTGTTTGTGGCTTGTGTCGAGCGACGCAACGATGGCTCATTCATTGAGGAGCAGGTCGAAGAATTGCACCTGAATCCCGAGATTGAGGACATTCGCTTGGCTCGCGCTGAAGTGCGCCAGGAAACAGTCGCAGCTGCACTTGAATTGCTCTTAACATTCCTCTAACAGCAAATGTCAGGGTTTCACGGTAGTTTAGAAACCTAAGCAATAGGGAAGGCTCAAACTAACCATTTGGGCGGGAATACGTAACAGGATTGGTGGGTTGAACTAAGCACTATGAAAACGCAAGAAAAAGCTCTCACGCACACAATTCGTATTGGCACGCAACCAACTCAGGTAATTACCCCAACTGTCGCTGCAAAACGTCCAATTTTGCTACGTCACGTCATTGGTGACCAGCTTCGCAATCTTCGCCAGGAACAAAACCGCACGTTGCGCGAAGTTTCGCGCGCGGCCAAAGTCTCACTCGGGTACTTATCCGAAGTTGAGCGCGGTCAAAAGGAAGCCTCCAGCGAACTGCTCGCATCCATCTGCGGAGCTCTTAATACGTCTTTAAGTGATTTGTTAATTGATGTTTCCGCTGACGTGGCTCGTCAAGAAGCTAAGTTCGATCTCATACCAGCGCTCTAATGCGCATCACGGATCTGTGGGAGCGTCTTGAGGAAGTTTTAGGCGCCGGTTACGCCCGGTCGTGGGCCACAGATTTTCATGTTCCTGAACTCAGCGGTCTAACGGTTGAACAGGCACTCGCCCAAGGTGAAGATGCTCAAGTGATTTGGCGAGCGGTTCACCAGACATTGGAGTTAGACCCCAAGTACCGTTAGAGGTATGACGCACAAGTTCCTTGTTCCTGCCAGTACTGACCCGATTAAGCAAGCGCGTATTGATTTGGCCGCGGTTCACCGGTTGGCCGTGATGTATGGCTTCCACGAAGGCATCGATAATCATATGACCTTGATGGTTCCCGGTTTTGATGATCGATTCTTCTTGGCGCCGTTTGGCATTCACTGGAGTGAAATCAAGGCCAGCGATTTTGTGATCGTTGATTTCGAAGGCAACATCCTCGAAGGCGATCCAGATTCGCTCATCGAAGACACCGCGTTCTTCATTCACGCACCAATTCACGGCAGCGCTCGCAAGATTCAGTGCGTTCTCCATACTCACATGCCGTACGCGACCGCGATTAGCATGCTCGAGGAACCAGCTCTGGAAATGATGAGCCAAAACGCCATCGGTTTTCGTGACAACACGTTCTACGAATGCGATTACAACGGCCTGGCCTATGACCGCAGTGAGGGCGAGCGGATGACCAATGCGCTAGGTGAGAAGGATGTTCTGTTGCTGCGCAATCACGGCATTGTCACCACTGGCAAGACTGTGGCGGATGCCTGGCAGTTGCTGTACTTCTTTGAACGCACTGCTGAATCGCACGTTCTTGCGATGTCGATGGGTCGTTCCTTGCGCATGGTCGAAAAGGACATTGTTGATAACACGGCCGAACAGATGCTCAATTCACCATCCGTCATGGGTGTTGATCGTGCGGCCCTGCATTTTGCTGCTCTGAAGCGCATTTTGGACCGCAAAGAGCCTGATTACGTGCTTTAGTCCTTGATGTGGACTTCGTGCGACACGCCGAAACTGGCCTTTTCGAACGCCTACTTGGTATTCGAACACTTGTTCGATAGAGTCTCCACAACGCCTAGAAATCCACAAGATTAAAGGGCTAAGCGTTTGTGTCGGTGCTGACACATAACGTGGCACTACACAAAACGCATTTAGCACTAGGAGACGAACATGGCTGCAAAATCACGCAACAGTGAGCCAATCAAGCCGGAACGCACCGGCGACCGCGACAAGGCCCTTGACACGGCTTTGGCACAGATCGAACGTCAGTTTGGCAAGGGCTCAATCATGCGCCTTGGCCAGGACGAGCGCGTTCCTGTCGAGGTCATCCCAACCGGTTCCATTGCATTGGACATCGCTTTGGGTATTGGCGGTCTGCCACGTGGCCGCATTGTGGAAATCTATGGTCCTGAATCATCAGGTAAGACCACACTTGCATTGCACGCTATTGCTAGCGCTCAGGCTGGCGGCGGTATCGCGGCATTCGTTGACGCGGAGCACGCATTCGATCCGGAATACGCAAAGAAGCTTGGCGTTGACATCGACAACTTGTTGGTCAGCCAGCCAGACACTGGTGAACAGGCACTCGAAATCGCCGACATGCTGGTCCGATCAGGCTCAGTTGACCTCGTCGTCGTGGACTCGGTGGCAGCTCTTGTTCCTCGCGCTGAAATCGAAGGCGAGATGGGCGATACCCACGTAGGTTTGCAGGCTCGTTTGATGAGCCAGGCACTTCGTAAGCTCACCGGTGGTCTCAACGCGACCGGCACCACGATGATCTTCATCAACCAGCTGCGCGAAAAGATTGGTGTGTTCTTCGGAAGCCCAGAAACCACCTCTGGTGGAAAGGCGCTCTGAAGTTCTACTCCTCGGTTCGTCTCGACGTGCGTCGCATTGAGACGCTCAAGGACGGAACGGACCCGGTGGGTAACCGCACCCGCGTCAAGGTAGTCAAGAACAAGATGGCGCCTCCTTTCAAGCAGGCCGAGTTCGACATCCTCTACGGCACTGGAATCTCGCGTGAGGGCTCCCTCATCGACTTCGGTGTCGAGCACAACATCGTGCGCAAGTCCGGTGCCTGGTTCACCTACGAATCAGAACAGCTTGGCCAGGGTAAGGAAAACGCCAGGAAGTTCCTGATGGAAAACCCCGACATCGCCAACGAAATCGAGACCAAGATTCTTGACGCACTCGGTGTCAACCCGATTAAGGGCGAGAACGCTGCAGAGGGTGACGAGGCAAACGTCGAATCACTCGAAGACAAGCGTGCCGAACGGCAGGCAGCAGGCGCGTAAGTGTCTGACAAGCTCCGGGAAGGGGAGGAGATGGCTCAGGTCATCTCCTTCCCCGACCAGTCCCACACTCCGCGCAAAGAGGTGAAGCCCTGGCCTGGCCAGGTGATCGATATTCACACCGCCCGCGAAATGGCCGGTGTGAGCGTGGACGAAGCTCCTGTCGCTGTTGCTGCAGCTGTGTCTGAGGGCAAAGAACCAGCCGGCACTTCAACTGCCCGCCAGATAGTTCTTCGCACTCTGGCCGCTCGTGGGCGCTCTGTCGCGGAGGTCAGGGCAAAGCTGCGCGACAAAGGCATCGACGAGTCAGTCGCCGAACAAGAAGTGGCCAGGCTGCAATCAGAAGGCTTGCTCAACGACTTTGAGCTGGCCGAACAGTTGGTCTATTCACTGACCGAACACAAGAAGTTTGGCCCCGTCGCCATTAGACAGGCACTAGTCAAGCGAAAGATCCCTGGTGCCATCATTGACCAGGTCACTCCGAGTCGAGACGAGATCGGCGACGACGTCATTGTCCAGTTGGCCGAAGATCGGATGCGGGTCCTTGGTGGGCTAGAGCCCGAGGTTCAAAAGCGCCGCCTGATTGGCTTTCTGGCCCGGCGCGGGTATTCAGGCTCTGAGGTCTATCGCGCGGTCGATCAGGCTGTGAACTCCCGCTAGAGCCCAGCGCGACACAGCCTTGTCTTTTAGACTGCCTGGGTGACGTTGCTCGAATCTGCGTGGACGATGCCTGAGTCCACCAAACACTCTGGTGAAGGCCGCACCTACGAGGTGCGCACTTTCGGCTGCCAGATGAACGTTCACGACTCAGAGCGCATGTCGGGAGCTTTGGAGGCCGCCGGATACGCCAAGGCAGACGATGGCCAACAGGCTGACGTTGTAGTGATCAACACTTGCGCGGTGCGTGAAAACGCCGACAACAAGCTCTACGGGCACCTCGGGATTCTCGCCGAGAAGAAGCGAGACCGAGAGGGCATGCAGATTGCCGTAGGCGGCTGTCTCGCCCAAAAAGACCAGTCCACGATTGTGGAGAGAGCTCCGTGGGTGGATGTTGTCTTTGGAACCCACAACATGGGCTCTTTGCCCACCCTCTTGGAGCGTGCCCGCCACAACGGCGAAGCTCAGGTGGAGCTTCTCGAAGCGCTCGAGAC
>JALQVI010000065.1 GCA_023260395.1 Candidatus Nanopelagicales bacterium | reverse complement strand
GAATCATTTGCAATGCGGATTGCATCTGCTTCGTCCTTTGCACGATGAATCTGTGCAACAGGGCCAAAGAGTTCTTCGTAATAGATTTCGTTTTCTGCAGAGACGTCTGTCAGCACTCCAGCTGGGTAGAACGCACCATTACGTTCACCTGCAGTCGCAAGTTTTGCGCCTTGCTTCACGGCACGATTGACCTGATCTTCAAGGTTCTTTGCAGCAGTCTCAGAACTCATTGGATTACTGACTTCCGAAGCAAGCATTGCGGCAGTGAACTTCTCGACGAATTCGTCGTACAGGCCATCAACAACGACCATGCGCTTACCGGCATTACATACCTGACCGGCATTATCGAGACGAATAAATAGTGCAGCTTCGATTACCTTGTCCATGTCATCGGTGCTCAACACAATGAATGGGTCAGAACCACCGAGTTCGAGCACGACCTTCTTCAAGTGACGTCCAGCAATCTCTGCAACAGCTGCGCCAGCACGCTCTGAACCGGTTAGCGATACGCCGCGGATTGCAGGATGCGCAATCATGTCAGCGATCTGATCGTTCGTTGCAAATATATTGACGTATGCACCTTCAGGAACTCCAGCGTCCTTGAAAATCTGCACAACGAAAAGCGCAGTTTCAGGATTCTGTGGTGCATGCTTCAAAATCACAGTGTTACCTGCGACCAAGTTTGGACCAGCAAAACGTGCAATCTGGTAGGCAGGGAAATTCCACGGCATGATGCCGAGCAATGCGCCTACTGATGCTTTGCGAATGAATGCGGAACCTTCGCCACCTGATAATTCAATCGGCATATCAGCAAGGAATTTCTCAGCGTTGTCTGCGTAGTACTGGTAGATGTAACCGGAAAATTCAACTTCGCCTGCAGCATCCGCCAATGGCTTGCCCATTTCGCGATTGATAATTGCGGCAAACTCATCTTGGCGATCGATGTGCAACTGGCCAATGCGGTGAACGATTGCAGCACGTTCAGCAACTGGAATTTTTGACCAAGCCTTGTGTGCACTATCGGCAGCTTCAATGGCTGCGGTGCACTCTGCATCGGTAGCGGTTGCGAATTCTTGTTCAACGACACCTGTAGCAGGGTTGAGAACTTGATATTGACTCATGCGATTTTCCTTTTTATAACGTAGGTCGCGTTCAGGTACTTAAGTTCCACACTAGCCAACCGAAATCCTCGTGATGAGGCAGTCGAGTGACCCAATCGGAACTGCATTGACAGATTAGACCCCAATGGCGAACTTTTCAGGGCTTTGTATACGTTTTCTGTCACCGTTCAGTCACAATTCGACGAATTTCGCAAAAAATATTGGATACTTCCGCGAAATCGCTTGATAGTTCTACGAAATCCAGAGACTATGGCTGTATGGCAAAGACGCCCGGTCTCGACGATGTCTCAAAGGCAATCATCGAGCAACTCCAAGAAGATGGCCGCCGTCCATACGGCACCATCGGCAAGGCAGTTGGCCTTTCCGAAGCCGCTGTTCGCCAACGCGTAGCGCGTCTCACCGAATCTGGTGTGATGCAGATTGTTGCTGTCACTGATCCCCTCAAAGTGGGTTTCAGTCGCGCAGCCATGATCGGCGTTGAGGTGGACGGCGACATTGAAAAGGTCGCGAGCGCTCTGAGTGAATTCGACGAGACAGACTATGTCGTTATCACCGCAGGCTCTTTCGACGTATTGTGCGAAGTTGTTTGCGACGATGATGACTCACTCCTTGAACTCATCAACCGCCGTATCCGTGCGCTACCTGGGGTCCGACGCACGGAAACATTCATGTATCTGACATTTGCAAAACATGTCTATACATACGGAACCCGCTAACAAAAAGACATTGGACTAAAAACCATGACAACAACAGCATCAGAAACAAAGAACTCGGCGCTTTCAGACGCAGCGCGCGACAACCTGTGGATGCACTTCACACGCCACTCGACTTACGAAGAAGGCGGCGCCGTTCCAATCATCACGCGCGCTGAAGGTGCATACCTCTACGAAGAAAGCGGCCGCAAGATCCTCGATGGTCTCGCTGGTCTCTTCACCGTGCAAATCGGTCACGGTCGTAAGGAACTCGCAGAAGCCGCACGTAAGCAGATGGAAGAGCTATCGTTCTTCCCGCTCTGGTCATACGCGCATCCAAAGGCCATCGAATTGGCTGAACGTCTCGTGTCATACGCACCTGGCGATTTGAACCGCGTCTTCTTCACAACTGGTGGTGGCGAAGCCGTTGAATCAGCATGGAAGGCTGCAAAGCAGTACTACAAGCTGACCGGCAAGCCAATGAAGCACAAGGTCATCAGCCGCAGTGTTGCCTACCACGGCACACCACAAGGCGCCCTTGCCATCACTGGTATTCCGGATGCAAAGAAGTACTTCGAACCGCTAACTCCGGGTGGTTTCCGCGTTCCGAACACAAACTTTTACCGCGCACCAATTCACCAGGACGACATCAAGGCCTACGGCCGTTGGGCTGCAGACCGCATCGAAGAAGCAATCCTTTTCGAAGGTGCTGACACCGTTGCCGCTGTATTCCTTGAGCCAGTTCAGAACTCAGGCGGATGTTTCCCACCACCTCCGGGCTACCTCGAGCGCGTTCGCGAAATCTGCGACGAGTACGACGTGTTGTTCGTTGCTGATGAAACTATCTGTGCATTCGGTCGCATCGGTGACATGTTCGCCATGAGCCGTTTCGGTGTCACACCAGACATCATCACAACCGCAAAGGGCATGACCTCGGGCTACTCGCCTATCGGTTGCATGATCGTTGGCGACAAGGTGTTCGAACCTTTCAAGAAGGGCATGAACTACTTCGCACACGGCTACACCTTCGGTGGACACCCAGTGTCATCCGCTGTGGCGCTTGCCAACCTTGATGTGTTCGAAAAGGAAGGCATCAACCAGCACGTACGCGACAACGAAAACCATTTCCGTCGCACCTTGGAAAAGCTGAAGGACCTTGACATCGTCGGCGACGTTCGCGGCGAAGGTTTCTTCTACGGCATTGAACTTGTTAAAGACAAGGCCACCAAGGAAACGTTCAACGATGACGAAGCAGAGCGTTTGCTCCGCGGCTACCTCTCAAAGGCGTTGTACGACAACGGTCTGTACTGCCGCGCCGATGACCGTGGCGACCCCGTCATCCAGCTGGCTCCACCTCTCATCATCGGTCAGCCAGAATTCGACGAGATCGAGCAGATTCTGCGACACGTTCTCATCGAAGGCATGAACATCCTCTAATGAGTAATCCTGTTGGCGCGACGGACCGAACAAAGGTCCGTCGCGCTCCTAGTAAAACGGTCAACGAACGCGAAGTCGTTAACGCGATTCTTGATGCCGGTTTAGTTGCACATGTGGCGTGCGTCGTTGACGGCCAGCCATACGTCATGCCTGTTGGCTATGCCCGAGTTGATGACAAAGTGATTTTTCATGGCTCGTCTGCATCGCGATTGTTCAAGGCACTGGCTGCTGGTCAACCTACGTGCTTCACTGTGACTTTGCTCGATGGGCTCGTGCTTGCTCGCAGTGCTTTTGAATCCAGCATGAATTACCGCTGTGTCATCGCGCTTGGTACCTGCGAGGTTCTTGAAGGCACCTCCAAAGAACAAGCCTTGCTCGACATCACAGAGCACTTGCTTCCTGGCCGCACCGCACACGCTCGCGTCACGGCGCCCCAAGAAGACAAGGCCACACTCATGTTAGCCCTGGACTTGAACGAAGTGTCCTGCAAAGTCAGTGACAAGTTCCCCGAAGAAGACCCAGACGACTTGGTCGACATTCGCTATTCCAACATTTGGGCTGGCATCGTGCCGATGAAGGAAGTTTTCGGCGAACCCATTCCCGATCCACTCACAGTTGAAAAGGGCATCCCAACCCCTGACTACGTCAAGACCTGGGAACGATAGACCACATCGCAAAGGGGTGACACAGCAACATCGTGTCACCCCTTTGCTACAAGCACCGCAAGTAACCATTTCAAGGAGTAACCGTGGACAACTACCGCAATGCATCGTTTTGGTGGGACACGCTTTCTGATGAATTAGCGACTTCGTCACGTGCTGCACTCTCGGGCGACCTCAACGTCGATGTCGCGATTATTGGTGCGGGTTACACCGGGCTGTGGACCGCTTACTACTTGCAACGAAACGACCCATCGCTGTCGATTGCAATCCTTGAATCCGAAGTTGCTGGCTTCGGCGCATCGGGTCGTAACGGCGGCTGGTGTTCGTCGTACTTCCCTACTGAGATCGACAAGATGAGTCGGCTGTATGGCGCGGACCAAGCTCGCGCGATGCAAGATGCGATGCATGCAACTGTTGCCGAAATTGGCGATGTGGTTCGCAACGAAAACATCGACTGCGATTGGCAGCTGGGTGGTTCACTCAGCTTTGCTCGCACACCACTGCAATGGCAACGCGCCCAAGATTACATTCACCATTGGGAATCATGGGGTTACGGCTCCGAGCACTACAAGTTACTTCAGCAAGACGAGAGCAACGCGATCGCAACTGCATCCAACTCATTCGGCGCAACGTACTCGGCACACGTTGCAGCAATTCATCCAGCCAAACTTGTTCGACGCCTCGCACAAATCGTCGAAGAGCGCGGCGCGACAATTTACGAACACACTCCCGTGACCAAGATTGAACCTCGCACTGCGCACACTCCGCACGGCAAGGTCACTGCGAAATACATCGTTCGCGCAACCGAGGGCTACACGCCACGACTCGAGGGTCACAAGCGCAAGATTGCTCCGATTTACTCACTCATGATTGCCACCGAACCGTTGAGCGACGAGATGTGGAATCAGATTGGCCTAAACGGCCGCGAGACATTTGGCGACTGGCGCAATCTGATCATCTACGGTCAGCGCACAAAGGACAATCGTTTTGCCTTCGGTGGTCGTGGAGCGCCGTACCACTTTGGATCATCAATCAAAGATGAGTACGACAAGTACCCCAAGGTTCACAATTCACTGATTCATGTTTTGACTGACTTGTTCCCGGTCATCGAGGGCACCAAAGTCACGCACGAATGGGGTGGCCCGCTCGGCATTGCACGCGACTGGATGGCTTCGGCTGGACTCAACAAAGAAACCGGCATCGCTTGGGCTGGCGGATACGTCGGCGACGGCGTTGGCACGACCAACTTGTCAGGTCGCACTCTGGCTGACCTCATCACAGGCAAGAGCACTTCGCTCACCGCATTGCCGTGGGTCAATCACAAGTCACCCAATTGGGAACCAGAACCTTTGCGATGGCTCGGCGCCAATACCGGCCTGTCAGTGATGACGTACGCCGACAATGCCGAAGATCGCTCCGGCAAACCATCCAAACTCGGCGATTTCGTCTCGCGCTTCCTCGGACAATAGGGTTCACACATGACCGCAGTTTTGCTTTCGCTACTCAGTGCCGTTCTCTATGGAGTCGGTGACTTTTGGGGCGCGCTAGCTTCTCGACGTTCACACAGCCTTCAAGTTTTGCCGATGATTGTTTTCAGCGGCTTGCTCACCGTATTGGCGATGATTCCGTTTCTCGGGGCAAACTTTTCGCAGAGTGCGATTACCTACGGTGTCCTCGGCGGACTCTTTGGCGCAGCTGGATTCTTCGTGTTTTATCGCGCACTTGCGATTGGCCCAATGGGTATCGCTAGCGCAATCATCGCCGTGGTTTGCTCAACCATCATTTATCTCGTGGACATTGCGCGCGGCACACACGTCACTCCCTTGGGTGTTATCGGTGCGCTGCTTGCCATGGGATCTATCGTCTTGGTTTCCAAGTCAACCGAAGACGCAACTCACCCTGTGACAGCAAAGATGGTGCGCACTGCCCTACTAGCCGGTGTCATCGTCGCAATGTTCTTCATGATGTTGGCGTATGCACCCAAAGATGCGGGTGTCGCAACTTTCACCGTGACACGAACAACACAGCTCGTACTTATCTGCACTGCAGCATTCCTGTTGCGCAAGAAAATCACACGAGGTGAACGTCCCGACTATCGCATGGCAATTGGAACCGGACTAGCTGATGCATTTGCCGCTGTTGCATTTATCTACGCCAGCCACTCTGGCGCTGTCGCAATCGTTGCAGTTATTTCAAATCTTTATCCTGCAGTAACACTGATAATCGCCCACTTTGCCATTCACGAGCGGGTGGAACGTCATCAGTACGTTGGCATGGCCGGAGCTATTGCATCGGTAGCACTGCTCACTCTTGCCTAATCGACTACTGGCGTAACTTTTGTTTGTCGCAACACGAGCCACACGCCGACCACGGCTAGTCCCATGCCGAACACTCCCAGTGGCGGAATGTGTTCCCCAAATGCCAAGTAGCCAAAAAGTGCAGCAAGCGGAGTGCCCAAGTACAACAAGCTAGATACCGAACCAGCTGAACCTTGACGAAGCAAATAAAACAACAGCGCGACGGAACCCATCGAGAGTCCCACAACGATCCACAGCAACACTGCAATGAACTGCGTCGACCATTCGATGTGAACATCCTCGGTAGTCGCTGCTAGCACCGCGAGAATCACACCGCTGAAAATGTATTGAACGGCCATTCCCGAAAGCACCGGCAAATCTGAACCAAAACGCTTTTGCTCGATCGTTCCCCACACACTGCCGACCAGCGACACCAATGCCCCAATGACGCCGACCGTTGAGAATGCCAGCGAAGTACTTCCCTGCAAGATTTTAGGAAGCAGCAACAACACCACACCAGTAAGTCCAAGCGCCAGACCAACGATTTGCGAGGCGCGCAAACGTTCACCCAACATTGGCACAGCGATTAACGCAACGAGGACCGGCTGCAAACTCACAACTACCGCCGTGATGCCTGCTGGCACTCCGCGACTGATAGCGAAGAAGATTCCACCGGTGTAACCCAGATGCAGAAAAAGCGAAATGTAGGCGGCTCGACCAAGCTGGCTACGTGTCATTCGAATGGGTTCGCGAATCGCCACAGCTAACACAATGAGTAACACAGCCGATATGGCGTAACGTAAGGTCAACAACGTAAATGGCGGCGCATGTGGGAGCAAGAACTTCGCCCCAACAAATCCGGTAGCCCAAAGAAATACAAATAAACCGGGAATTGACCGTTTAAACAGGTCATTCATGCAGAACTAGCCTCCCGAACCAAATGTAACCAGATCGCCAGCTGGCCCAGGTCTGCCTTCATCCTAGGGATAAACATGCCGACACGCCCTTATTTCAAAGGGGCTTGACAAGATTGGATACAATTTGAATAAGATTGGATACAATTTAAGTACGACATCGGAAATGTGAGGAATACCAATGGCTTTCACCCACTCAATCGCAGAGATACTTATCCTGTCTTTCGTTAGCCTTAACTGTTACGTCAACGTAGTTCGTTTTATGTGGGATAGGAAGAAGCGCAATGGCT
>JALQVI010000064.1 GCA_023260395.1 Candidatus Nanopelagicales bacterium | reverse complement strand
ATATGCCGAAAATGTTGTCGCGTTAGAAGCCGCACATGGCGCCAACTGTTCCGAAGCTGTATTTCTCGACACGAGAGATTTTGTTAGTGAAGGTACCGGAACAAACATTTTCTTCGTCCTGGACGGAACGTTATTCACTCCTGGTGGGTCCTGCGGAATCCTGAATGGCATTACGCGTGATCTTGTCTTAGAACTTACACAGGCCTTGAACCTTAGCGTTTCAATGGGCGAGTACCGACTTGCCGAACTCGTGCACGCTGACGAAGTTTTCATCACCTCATCTACACGCGACATCCATCCAGTAACTGAAGTCAAAGTTCTCGACTCTCGTTTAGAAACAACTGAATTCGTTTCACTGGGAATCGGAACAATTACCAAGAAACTACAAGCTGCATGGGCTGCGACTTACGCTCACAATATGAATCCGTGATGTCCAATAAATCTTTTTTAGATCGGTACAAGGCACGCAGAGAACTAGCGCGCCTCAATCGCAGCCTCGATTTAGCTTGGCGCACGATTGTGTTTGTCGTTGGTGGAACATTGTTGGCAATCGGTTTGTTCTTTCTGCTGTTTCCTGGACCAGGATGGGCAACAATCGTACTTGGGCTCATCGTGCTAGGCAGCGAATTCCAGTGGGCACTGCGCCTCTTGGAGCCGATTCAACGTGCGATAGCGCGCACCGGCGAAGCCGCTCGGGATGAAAATCGCAAGGTTGCTCGCATGAATGTGCAGATTGCCTTCACGATGATCGTCGTTTTCACTGGTTATGCCTACGTATACAAATGGGGATTGTCACTAGATCCAATCCATGCGCTTAGAGACTGGTTTCAAAATCTCATTTAGCGTTGCCGACGTTTAATCGCAGCATTGGTAGTCTTAGGTCGCAAGCCGAAACTTTAAATACTTAAGGATTGATGAACGTGTCTGTTGTCTACGTTGGTCCAGATCGCACCGAGGTCGAATGTGAACCTGGCGCGACCGCATACGACGTTGTCGGCGACAAGGCTCGCAAAGTTGTTGTTGCCAAAGTCAATGGCAACCTCGTTGATCTCTCGCATGTCTTGCACGATGGCGACGAAGTTCTTCCCGTTCTCATCAGTGAGCCCGAAGGTTTGTCGGTTTTGCGACATAGCGTGGCGCACATTGTTGCTCAGGCAACTCAATCCTTATTTGATGATGTCAACCTAGGCATCGGACCACCTATCAAGGATGGTTTCTTTTACGACTTTGGAACTCAACGCACTTTCACTCCGGAAGATCTCGCGGCAATCGAAAAGCGTTGCATTGAAATCATCAACTCGGGACAAAAATTTGAGCGACGAGTTACTGATCGCGAATCAGCTCGTGTGGAACTAGGTCACGAACCATTCAAGGTTCGATTACTCGGTGATGACGACGCTGCTGAAGTACTCAACGAAGATGTGATGGAAGTTGGCGGCGGCGAGCTGACAATTTACGACAACATTGACTTGCGTTCTGGTGATCGTAAATGGTGCGATCTATGTCGCGGCCCTCACGTTCCGGATACTCGCTACATGGATGCGCGCGCTATCAAGCTGACACGCACATCCGCCGCGTACTGGCTCGGTGACCAAAAGAACGAATCTATGCAGCGCGTCTATGGAACTGCTTGGCCTACCAAGGACGACCTCAAGGCCTACCTGACGATGCTCGAAGAAGCAGAGAAGCGAGATCACCGACGTCTTGGCGTTGAATTGGATCTGTTCTCGTTCCCCGACGAAATTGGTTCGGGTCTGGCTGTGTTCCATCCAAAGGGTGGCGTTGTTCGTCGCGCGATGGAAGATTATTCACGAATTCGCCACGAAGAAGCCGGCTACGAATTCGTCTACACCCCGCATATCACCAAGGGACATCTGTTCGAAACTTCAGGCCACTTGGATTGGTACAAAGAAGGCATGTTCCCGGCAATGCACCTCGATGAGGAATTGCACGAGGATGGCACCGTTAAGCGCCAAGGCCAGGATTACTACCTCAAGCCGATGAACTGCCCATTCCACAACCTGATTTTCAAGTCGCGTGGACGCTCATACCGCGAACTACCATTGCGACTTTTCGAATTCGGTTCGGTTTACCGTTACGAGCGATCTGGCGTTGTCCATGGCCTCACTCGAGTGCGTGGAATGACGCAAGACGATGCACACATTTACTGCACACGTGATCAAATGCAAGGCGAACTCGTCAACCTGCTGACCTTCGTACTTGATTTGTTGCGCGATTACGGTCTTGATGATTTCTATCTCGAACTGTCCACTCGAAATCCTGAGAAGTCCATCGGTTCCGATGACGAATGGGAAGACGCAACAGCTGCACTTGCAAGTGCAGCCCGAGATGCCGGCCTAGACCTCGTCGAAGATCCAGGTGGCGCAGCTTTCTACGGTCCAAAGATTTCAGTTCAAGCACGTGACGCCATCGGGCGCACTTGGCAGATGTCGACCATTCAGGTGGACTTCCAATTACCGCAACGGTTCGAACTTGAATTCCAAGCATCCGATGGAACACGTCAACGCCCAATCATGATTCACCGTGCGCTATTTGGCTCGATTGAACGATTCTTTGGCGTATTGCTCGAGCATTACGCAGGTGCCTTCCCAGTGTGGCTCGCTCCGGTACAGGTTGTTGGAATTCCAATTGCCAGCGCTCACGGCGAATACCTTGATGAGATTGCTGCACAGTTGCGCAAGTACGCTATTCGTATCGACGTGGATCACAGCGACGAGCGCATGCAAAAGAAGATTCGCACTGCGCAAACCCAAAAGGTTCCGTTCATGCTTATCGCTGGCGATGAAGACATTCAAGCTGGCGCAGTGTCATTCCGTTACCGTGATGGAACGCAGGAAAACGGTGTTCCAGTAGCAGATGCAGTCGCCAAGATTGTTGCTGCGGTTCGCGACCGAGTACAGGTTTAGCGATGTCCGGCGCCGATAGTTGGCAGCGCATCTGGGCGCCACATCGCAAACAGTATCTGGTCTCTGAAGCAGGCAACTTCACGGAAGCGACGTGCCCATTTTGTTTGGCGCAAGACGTCGATGATGAAACTGGTTTAGTCGTTCGACGGGGCGAATACTCGTTCGTCGTAATGAACAAATACCCCTACGCCAGTGGACACATCATGGTGTGCACAAATCGACACGTCAGCATGTACGACGAACTGACCGAAGCAGAAACCGTAGAGATTTCGAACCTCACGCAAGAAGCGATGGCGACGTTGCGACACGTGTCAGGTTGCGAAGGCTTCAACATCGGAATGAATCAAGGAACTGTCGCAGGTGCAGGGGTTGCTGGGCATCTCCACCAACACATCGTGCCTCGATGGGCTAACGATAGTAATTTCATGCCAATCGTTGCTGGCACTCGCGTCATGCCTGAGTTGATTCAAGAAACGCGCAAACTGTTATCAGAATCGTGGCTCGCGAAGTAAGTACTCCGAGTGTTGTGGTCGCAAAGTATCGCCAGCAGCTATTCCGGTAGCAAAACACACAGCACCTAAAACATTGCAGTCATCAGTTGTGACCGGCGAATGCTTGCCATGGACGCGCTCGAACCAGATTTCGCGATCGTTATTCCAGACACGAGCAACATTCTTAGAAATTCCAATACCTAACGCCTCGTTCGTTTCTTCGACCGAGATCGTTACATCTAATTGATTAACTGTTGGTAACCAACGGGCTTCCAATGTCGCATACCAATCAGTCAAAACATTGACACCAACATTGTCATCAAGTGGGGTAGCAGAAACGATTCCAGGAGTATTCCACGCAGCCTCTAACGCAGGTATCGACATTGGCATACCAGTTGTCAGCGCATCTAGCAGTTCATCAGATTGCGAATGGTGCGCAATGTCTTCGATCAATACCTCTCGTTTATCAGCAGTCAGCGCAACATGTTCTGGATCCGAGCTTCGAATAGAAATTCCGGCAGCTGACAGCACATGAAGTTCTGAAGTCAAAATGTCATACATGCCATCAATCCCGTCACTGGCATCATTTTCAACAGGCAAGTAGCGCACCATCATTGCGTCGTCGAGAACTCGTTCACCAATCGCAATAACCTCGTCGAAATCAGCCCGACCAGTTACGGATTTAAGCACACCTAAATGTCGTGGCACATCCCAATCTTTCAGTTCACGCCAAGTATCGATAACCGATGGACTCACTCCTTGATTTCCATCAATCACCAGCACGACACCGTCGCTCGCCAAGATTGCGGGTGCATCAATGTCATTGTGGGGAACAGGAAGCACCGTAACGTTTTCGTGTCTGCCGACAACGCGACCTTTTCGACCGCGTTGAATGCGGCAACCCAGCGCAGCAAGAACCGCGTCAGTAGTGGAATCTGCAGGAATTAGCGCGCAGACTAAGAGTGGCAAATGAGTTCTGGGTACGATCGTCATGACACTTGAATGCTAGCCCGTAGTTGCGAAAGCGAGGAAACAGCCAATGCTCGACAATGCTCAGGCACGTTCCCTTGCTGCCACAATCATTGAACCGGCTGCACGAGGTTTACTACGTGTCGGACTCACCCCTGACATGGTCACCTGGCTTGGTGCATTGGCTGTAATAGCCAATGCCATCTTTGTGATTGCCCCAGGTCATTGGGTACTTGGCGCTGTTCTTTACGGACTCTTAGGTTTGAGCGATGTTCTCGATGGCACTATGGCCAGGTTGTCCGGCACATCTGGGAACTGGGGGGCATTCCTAGATTCCACCCTAGATCGTGTCGTAGATGCAGCCGTGTTGATTGCGATAGCGATGTTTTATTACGAACATCCTCAACAAAACTGGATTCTCTTAACAATTCTGATTGCCTTGACTGCTGGTCAACTAACGTCCTACATCCGGGCTCGTGCCGAAGCAGTAGGCGCAACGTGTCGCGTTGGATTTGCTGAACGAGCTGAACGATCAATCATCCTGTGGCTCGGAATGCTCCTCACTGGTTTAGGGCTCAACGTCTTGCCATTCGCGCTAGTGATACTGGCAGTTGCCTCCACTATCACCGTGGCCCAGCGCATCGTTCATGTGCGAAAGCAACTGGTGTGAAACTTTCCGAGAGACTCGTTGACTGGGGCTATTGGCTCGGCTGGAACGCGCTATGGGCATTGCCATCTTCACTCAGTCGTGCACTTTTTGATGCGGTAGCCAAAATTACTTGGCGCCTGCAAATCACCGGAGTCAAGCAACTTGAATTGAACCTTAGCCGCGTCACGAATTTGGATATTGAAGATCCTCAGTTGCGCGAACTTAGCCGCAACGCCATGCGTTCCTACATGCGCTATTACTGCGAAACATTTACGTTGCCGAGATGGAGCAACGAAGAACTATTGGCACGCGTTCGCGTTGAAAACGATGGCCCGGTCCGTGAAGCGTTAAAGTCCGGCGGAGTCATTATCACGTTGCCACACTCGGGCAATTGGGATCTAGCCGGCGCCTGGACCGCACTGTCATTCGGCTCCCTGTGCACAGTCGCTGAAAGACTGCGGCCTGAAGGGGTGTTCCAAAAGTTCCTCAAGATGCGCACAGAACGCGGAATTACTCTCATGCCGCTAACTGGCGATGGTGGCACGTATGAATACCTACGTGACAATGTCAATCGCGGAAAAGTAGTTGCACTACTCGGTGATCGAGATGTTGCAAAGAACGGCATGGGCAATACCTTCTTCGGCCACAGAGCATCGTTGCCGATTGGCGC
This sequence comes from Candidatus Nanopelagicales bacterium, assembly GCA_023260395.1. Classification (GTDB taxonomy): domain Bacteria; phylum Actinomycetota; class Actinomycetes; order S36-B12; family UBA5976; genus UBA5976. The sequence continues at coordinate 2,077 of JALQVI010000064.1, read as the reverse complement.
AGCCGTACTCGCAATCGACACGAATCGGCCACTATTTACGTGTTCTGCTTGGTATGACGGCGACATGACAGTGATCACCTTTGATGAGCAGGTACCTATCCCACCTGGCGAAGTAATCGGTCGTGAACGATTGCGCAAAGCGCAAGAAATTTCTGCAACCGTTGCCAGGCGTTTCGAAAACCATTTACGCGCGCACCCAGAAAACTGGCATCAGTTACAGCCGGTCTGGCCAGATTTGGTGGCGCAATAATGCGAATCGGAATTGTGTGCCCATACGCCTGGGACATTCCTGGTGGAGTAAGTGCGCACGTGAGCGATTTAGCGACGGCGTTGATTCGCATGGGTCATACCGTCAGCGTTCTTGCACCTGCCGAGTCAGATGACAACCTGCCCGATTTCGTCGTCTCGACAGGTAGGCCAAAAGCGGTTCGCTACAACGGCTCAGTTGCGCGTCTAAGTTTTGGACCAGTCACCGCGCGCAAAGTTTCTAAATGGATTGCAGAAGGCCACTTCGACGTCTTACATGTCCATGAGCCTTTGGCCCCTAGTTTGTCTGTTCTTGCATGCTGGGCTGCAAAGGGTCCAATTGTTGCTACCTGGCATTCGAGCATGGATCGAAGCCGAATGCTCATTTCCCTCAATCGACTTGCCTTGACTGCAATGGAAAAAATCACAGCTCGAATTGCCGTGAGTGAAGCAGCGCGGACGACGTTGGTCGAACACGTCGGGGGAGACGCCGTCATCATTCCGAACGGTGTGGACACGACAGAATTTATTAATGCAACACCGATGCCAGGTTGGCCAGGAGATGGTCGAGCAATTGTGTTTCTTGGACGCGTAGATGAACCTCGAAAAGGTTTTCATGTACTAGCTCAAGCCGCACCAGACATAGTGAAGCATTTTCCTGACATCAGATTTCTTATTGCAGGTCCAGGCGATGCGACTGAGGAAATAGAAAAACTGCCTACTCACATTGCCTCGCACTTCACCATGCTTGGACTTATTGATCGAAGAGATAAACCTTCAGTTCTTACCAGCGGAGATATCTACGTAGCGCCTAATACTGGTGGTGAATCATTTGGCATCGTGTTGCTCGAAGCCATGGCATCGGGAACACCGGTTGTCGCAAGTGATCTCGAGGCCTTTTCCCGCGTGCTCGACGGTGAACACTCTGGACATCTCTTTACGAACGAAGATAGCGATTCACTCGCCACTGTTATTTGCACGACACTGAATGACGCTAATGAATTGCAGCGACTCAAAGCATCGGGATTAGAGCGCGCAAAAGAATTCGATTGGGCAACCGTCGCCAAGCGCATTGAAACCGTTTACGAATCGGTTCATCGACCAGGTGTGGTCGTGGAACCTGACTTCGCCGGACAAATGCTGGGTCGTATTGGAACCACTCGCGCGAATCGTGGTGATGCCTTGTGACTGGACTTCAGGTTTTATTACTTGTGGCAATTTTGGTATTTGCCTGGCATCTGTCGCATCAGGCAGGTCGGCTCGATCGGCTCCACCATCGCATCGATGTGTCTCGTGCTGCTCTCGATGGCCACCTCATCCGCAGAACCGCGACCGTAACCGAACTTGCCGTGATGCTTGATCCAGCATCAGCAGTCATCCTTTCTGATGCTGCCTACGAAGCCAGGGCAGTGAACGAAGAGGATTTCGACGCTCGAATTGTGGCCGAAAATCAACTCACTAACGCCATCCGCGAAACGTTGAGTGACCCGTCGGATGTGGCTGAACTCAAAACCAATCCCTTAATTGCTCAACAGTTAGAGCAATTGGTCGCCGACAGCTCCCGCCTTGAATTGAGCCGCCGATTCCATGCAGATGCCGTGCGCGATTGCCTACATTTGCGCCAACAGCGACTGGTCAGAATCTTTCGCCTTGCTGGTCACGCTCCCATGCCAAGAACCATGGATTTTGACGACCAACTTCCTAGTTCCCTTCGGTAAGCGAGCACCCCTGACTGGTCGCTAGACTTATGGAAACCTCATAGAACTTATGCGAAGGAATGTCATGACATCGAACGTCAGTAACAACGCCGTTACCGGTACAGACCGAGTCA
>JALQVI010000063.1:2620-7964 GCA_023260395.1 Candidatus Nanopelagicales bacterium | reverse complement strand
CGCCGATAAGGCAGCGGCCACGGTAATCACTCCAGACATGATTGAACCTGGTATGCATCTCAATGCAGTTGGCGGCGACTGCCCAGGTAAAACAGAACTACACGCAGATATTGTTCGCGATGCTCGAGTTTTCATCGAATACGAACCACAGACTCGTATCGAAGGTGAAATCCAGCAAATGCCCGCCGACTCCCCTGTCGTTGATTTGTGGCGCGTGCTTGCTGGCACCGTGGAGGGCCGTCAATCAGACGAACAAGTAACACTGTTTGATTCAGTCGGTTTCGCTATCGAAGACTTTTCAACCTTGAAGTACGTTTACCAAGAAGCAATCAAGCGCAACATTGGCGTTGACATCGAACTAGTGCCAACGCCTGAAGATCCAAAAGATTTGTGGGGTCACACACGTGGCGGTCGACCTGCAATGCGTCGCGTGGTCTAAGCCGATAAGCACGATGTCTTTATTTAATGAAGGTCATCATTAACGCCATCGCGCATGACAACATCACGACGAAAGCAATCGGCAAAATAATCTTTGACAATTTTCCACCAACAAATTCACCCATAATTGATGAATTTTTTGAAATTGTCAGGATAAGGAAAATCAGTGGCACCGCAACAATGCCATTAACCACTGCTGCGAAAATGAGTGCCTTCATTGGATCAATACCAAGAAATGTCATCAAGAGGCCGATGACTGTTGAAGCGACGAGAACTCCATAAAAACCTCGAGCTTCGCGAGCCTTCTTCTCGAGCCCCCCTGGCCAACGCATGGCTTCACTGACCGCATAGGAAGCGCTGCCTGCCAGGACAGGAATGCCCAGCATGCCCATTCCAATAACACCGACGGCGAAAATGACTTTAGCTATTTCGCCTGAGTGTGGGAATGTATGAACCAACGGTTCGAGCGCTGCAGCCGCATCAGATGCGGTGGCAATATTTGTCACGCCATTGGCATGCAAAACAGTTGCAGTCGTCAGCATCATGAACCAACTGCCAAGCTGAGAAATAATCATTCCCGCTGAAGTGTCTTGTCTAATATCCTTGATTGAACGTCGAGCAAGATGTTCTGTGTCAGCCAATTCTCGCTCTTCGGCTTCTTCGGCTGCCTGCCAAAAGAACATGTACGGACTGATTGTTGTCCCCAAGATGCCGACGATGACGTACCAATATTCACGAGTGTTTTGAATCTGCGGAACGATTGTTGCGCGCAAAATTTCGCCCCATGGCTCAGCCACGATCAACGCAGTTGCCACATAAGCCAACAAAGCAAGCGAAAGAACTTTGAGGAATTTTGCGTACTTGTGATAGCCAACAAAAATCTCGAGCAATAAAACTCCTGCCGTAAATAGCGCAGGAGTTATCAAGATTGGTGCCGGGAAAACTAATTGAATAGCAGAACCAACAGCTGCGATGTCCGCACCGATGTTGATCGTGTTTGCGACTACCACAAGGCTTACTGCTGAATACAAAACCTTCTTTGAATAATTGTCGGCAGTGACTCGCGCGAGGCCATGTCCTGTGACAGAGCCAATGCGAGCACATGCTTCTTGAACAGCAATCATGAGTGGCAAACACAACGACAACGTCCACAGCTGGCCATAACCAAAGGCCGCGCCGGCTTGTGAATAGGTAGCGATGCCAGAAGGGTCATCATCTGCTGCACCAGTAATCAAACCTGGACCAAGCACACGCATCCATTTCGGATGATGCTTTTTACGTTCTGCAAATGTGCGTGGCGATTTCGTATTCATTTGCTCTAACTGTAGAACACTCGTCTCCCATTCACATCAAAGAATGCCGCTAATGTTGCATAAAAAGAGCGTCCCTCCACCACAAGGATGAAGGGACGCTCTTTTAGTAATTGAATTACTTACCTGGAACCAATGCCAAGATACGAGCAGGACTACCCGAACCATCGACCAACGGAAGTACACCGATAAATACCAATGCACCTGTTGGCGGCAAGCTCTTGAGGTTAGTCAGGTTTTCGATGTGCCAGACGTTGCGTGGCAATGTCACGTGGGCGTGAACTGGGAAGTCCGCATCCGCACCGCGGTCAATGCCAAGTGTGTCTAGACCGATACCTGCAACCTTGCGAGTCTCGACCAAGTAGGTCGCTGCCTCGGCACCAAAGCCTGGGAAGTGCAGACCATCTGGACCAGCGCCATACTTTTCAGGCTGTGTCTCGTAATAGTCTTCCCAACCTGTGCGAAGAAGCACGACTGAGCCTTCAGGAATTGCACCGTTCTTTTCTTCCCATGCAAGCACGGTCGAAAGTTCAAGCACTGCATCACCATTGCCATTGATGTCTGCCGAAGCATCGATCATGACTGCTGGGCTGATGAGTGACTGCAACGGTAGATCCGTTACAGCCGCGCTTCCCTCAACAAAGTGGTTAGGCGCATCAACGTGGGTGCCGCTGTGTTCAAAGAAATGAACAAGGCGGGCAAAGTAACCGTCATGCTTGACGGTTACTGCCACGTCTGCCGACGGAGCCGGCGCGCCTGGCCACATGATCGTTTCTGGACCCAAAGGCAGGGTCAAGTCAACGACTGTGTAGTCACCAAATGGATTAGGCATCGATTTCGACCAAGCCTTCGTCTGCATTGAGGCGTTCGCCCATCTTGCGAGCAAAGTTAGGTGCAGCGAGTACAAATGCCGTCACAGCTACTAGAACCACTGCAACTGCATAGACGTACCCACGTGCTGGCGCGCCGTGTGGAGCCAATGGCCAAACGTTGCGGTAGATCACGTAGACCAAAACAACAAGACCAATGATTGGAATGACGATTTCATACAGTGGCGCAATCTTCTTGCCCTTAAGGAATAAGAAGTTAATTGCACCGAAGGTTGTCAACGCGTAGGCAACGAGAATCAAAACGGTGCCGATGGTTGCCGTAGCTAGGAAGATATCGAATGAACCTGAGTTGTTCGGGTACAAAGCCTTCCAGATCAACATTGCAACAAGAGCTGCACCTGAAGCACCGTAAACGGCGGTTGTTGGAACGCCATTCTTTTCGGAAACCTTCGAGAATGCATTGAGACCAGCATCGCGGCTGAGTGCAAAGAGCACACGTGCAGCACCAAGAATTGCTGACAACAAGCAAGCGAAACCTGAAATTGCAGCACCGGCAGTGATGATTGTTCCGATCCATGAACCAATGAACTGAGTTCCTAGGTCACCCAATAGTGATGGTGAGGCTACGAATGCTTCAACACCCTTGTCATCTGTGCCGAAACCAATCGTTTCGATCCACGTTACGAAAACATAGTAGGTACCAACGAGAAGTGTTGACCAAAGAAGAGCCTTTGGAATGTCCTTGCGAGGAGCGTGTGCTTCTTCACCAAGAGTGATAGCTGCTTCGAAGCCTGCGAAGGACAAGAAACCGTAGACAACGGCAAGAACTGCAGCGCTAGTTCCAACACCTGGTGCAAGTGAGAAGCCATCGAAGTTGACTGTCTGACCCGCTGGAGCATGTCCGGAAGCAACCTTGACGAGAACAACAATTGCGGTGATAAGGATAAGAACTACAGTTCCACCTTCGATGAAGAGAAGTGCGCGTGTGCCCTTCTTAACTGGCTGAAGCGCAACGTAAACTGCGATTGCGAGGGCTACGAGACCAAAGCCGAAAGCAGCTGGATCAATATTGTCGCCCCAGAAACCAAGTTCCTGAAGTGTTGCCACTACGAAACGGCCAGTTACGTTGAAGCAGAAACCAATGAAGAAGATGTATGCAGCAAGAAGCGATACACCAGCAACTACGCCTGCACGTGGACCAACAGTCTTACCAACTAGGCCGTACAACGAACCCGAGTGGTTAAAGCGCTGCGTCAAACGGATGAATCCGTAGCTCACGAACAAGATGCCAATAAACGAAGCAAGGAATGCAAGAGGAACTGCGCGACCAGCGATCGATGCAGGACCCTGCGGGTTGATGTTTGCGGCCATCGAAGGAGCCATCAGTGCGATCGAAAGACCGATGACTTCCAGAATGCCCAAGCTCTTCGAGAGCTTCTTTGTCTCACTCATCTAGATTTTCTCCTAGTGTTTTCTCGCGTACCTCGTACGGCTTCGAGAACGTTTCGTACGATTATGGCGGTATGAATGCCACATTGCATGCAAAAGATTCGCATTTGGTGAAATGATTGGCTAGAAATTCAAAATATGCTGATTACTGGGCAGTAATCACCTAGTTTCGAGTCCCATCACTTCCCCGCGCCACGCCGTAATTATGGCGTTACTATTCGATAAAAGCATTCAAGGAGCCTTCATGTCTGACTACCAGTTGTCCCGCGATACCCATGTTTGGTCATTTGATTCGGCTGCCAAGCCATCTATCACTGTTGATTCAGGCGCAGTCATCGACATCGAAACGTGGGATTGCTTCACTGGTCAGGTCACAAGTGAGAGCGACACCGTTGCAAGTCTGGATCTGTCGCGAGTAAACAGCGCAACAGGACCAATCGCGGTTAACGGCGCAGAGCCAGGTGACACTCTTGCCGTGACATTGCTCGACATTCAGCCAGGACCGATTGGCGCAGGCATGATCATCCCTGAATGGGGTCAGCTAATCGACAAAGTTACATCTCCACAAACACGCATCTTCCACGTCAAAGATGGCGTGATCACAATGAATGATCGAGTCCAATTCCCTACCCGCCCAATGTTCGGCGTCATCGGTGTGGCCCCGGAGTCAGGCGATGTTTCAACATTCCTGGCCGGTCGTCACGGTGGCAATCTTGATGACCGAATGAACGGCATCGGCGCGACAGTACATATGCCGGTATTCCAAAGTGGCGCAATGTTGTCCATTGGCGACATGCATGCCTCGATGGGTGACGGCGAAATTTCCGGCACCGGCGTTGAAATTGGTGGTACTGGTCGCATCAAAGTAGAGGTCATCAAGAACCGTGCTGCTGGCTGGCCAGTTACTGAAACCGCGACTCACTGGTACACCCACGGCGCCATCGAAACCGGTGGAACTCTCAACGAGGCAATTCAGATTGCTTGCGAGGAAGCCGCGAAACTTCTCGTCGATCAATGGGGCTTCACCATCGAAGATGCCTTTATCTTCTTATCGGTCGCAGGCGACGCAGGTATCGCACAATCTACTCACCCATGCCCAGGAAGCGTCATTGCCCGCATGGGCGTGCCAAAGATTGGCGCTTGCCCAACACCATTCAAGTCGTAATTATTTACTTCGCGTTCACTCGCGAACCGAGGACTCAAATACAGCACGAGGTACTCTTGAACCATCGTTTTAGGAGTACCCATGTCTGACAAGAGAGCTTCTGTCCTGTTCGTATGCATTCACAATGCAGGTCGGTCACACATGGCTGCTGG
>JALQVI010000063.1:0-2610 GCA_023260395.1 Candidatus Nanopelagicales bacterium | reverse complement strand
AAAGCATCTAGCCGGCGATCGAATTGACGTGCTGTCCGCAGGAACTGCTCCAGGTAATGCCGTTAACCCTTCCGCTATCGCGGTAATGGCAGAAGAAGGCATTGACCTTTCAACCGCGACACCTAAAGTTCTCACAAACGAAGCCGTTGAAGCTTCGGACTACGTCATCACAATGGGCTGCGGTGACAAGTGCCCGTTCTACCCTGGCAAGACTTACCTCGATTGGGTTCTTGAAGATCCTGCAGGTCAAGGCGTTGATTCAGTTCGACCAATTCGCGACAAGATTCGTGAACTAGTCGAAGGCTTGATCGCTGAAATTGACGAAAAGTTTTAGTGCTCTCAAATTCAGCGGGAATCAGTTAACGAGCCTGGAGGCGCACGTGTGGCATTTCTGGCGCTGGAATACGTTCACCTAAATCATCGCGCACTGTCCCAAAAATAGTCGATGCACTTTCCCATTCGATGCGCATATCAACAATTTCTTCATGTGTGCGACCAATAAAGTTCCACCACATCAAAATCTTCTCGCCGAACGGCTCTCCGCCAAGCACGATAATCGTGGCATCTTCATGAGCAACGATTTCAATCGAGGAACCGCCCGGTTCTAGGTAAATCATTTCTCCGAACTGAATGTCTTGTCCTGCATTGGCAAAACTTCCCTCTGCAGCCAATAGCCCATATTCAAAAGATTCATTCAACGGAATGACTATTGACTCGCCCGCCGAAACCTTGAGCTCGACACCTACCAACGGTGAATGAGTCACTGCTGGTGATTCCACGCCAAAGAATTCACCCATGAACACTCGAGCACGTGCCTCACCCATCTGTACTTCAGGCAAATTCGCGTGATGTACAAACGTAGGCGGCATCGCTCGCACAGAATTCGGCAGCGCAATCCACAATTGAACGCCCGATAAAGATGAAGCATCGTGCAAGGAAAGTTCAGAGTGCGAAATGCCTCGACCAGCGGTCATCAAGTTCAACTCGCCGGGCGAGATTACTTGGCGCGAGCCAAGCGAATCATTGTGGGTTACGGAACCTTCGAAGAGCCATGTCGCGGTTTGCAGTCCAGTGTGAGGATGCGCAGCAACACTCATCGCTGCAGTATCTTCAGTTGGCCCGAAATGATCAACGAAACACCATGCGCCAATCATCCGTAAATTCTTGTGCGGCAGAGTTCGACGTACTTCCGTTCCCGATCGGGTCGTCAACTTCACACGACGAGGCTCGAGCAACAAGCGCTCACTCTGCGAAGTCACGTCATTGCACGTTTCAGCGAACAGTCATCGACTGGTGTGAGGCATGATGGCGTTCACCGGGATGTGGCCGAAGCGTCCCTTTTGGTAATCCTCCATCGCTTGAATGATTTCTTCTTTCGTGTTCATCACGAACGGACCGTACTGAATGACCTGTTCACGAATGGGCTGGCCACCAATAAGGAACACCTCAAGGTTTGGCATATGTGCGTCTTGCGCAAGATCTGCCTGCAGCACCACAGTGTCACCCTCGACCAAGACAGCCATTTGTCCGGTGCGAACTGGATGAGAATCGGGGCCTACGGCACCTCGACCAGCAAGCACATACACAAGCGCATTGAAATCAGAACGCCATGGAATTTCAGCGCGAGCGCCAGGCGAAACCGTTACGTGCGTAATCGTGATTGGAGTGTGTGAAATGCCAGGACCTTTGTAGTCGCCCACCGAACCAGCGAGCACGCGAATGAGTGCGCCACCATCTGCAGTCGACACCATAGCCGAATCTTGTCCTTGCAAATCTTGGTACGCAGGTTCAATGCGCTTCTTGGCCTTTGGCAAGTTAATCCAGAGCTGAACGCCGTGGAACATGCCTCCGGACATGACTAAATCTTCGGGCGGAGTTTCAATGTGCAAGATGCCATCGCCAGCGGTCATGTATTGAGTGCCGCCTTCGAGAATCTTGCCGCCACCACCATGCGAATCCTGGTGCAAGAACTGACCATCCATGAGGTAGGTGAACGTTTCAAAACCGCGATGAGGATGCCATGGTGTGCCCTTCGGCTCACCTGGCGCGTATTCAACTTCGCCCATTTGATCCATGTGAATGAATGGATCAAGGTCAGCCTGCGCAATGCCAGCGAATGCACGTCGTACCGGGAAGCCTTCGCCTTCGTAGCCCTGTGGCGCATTGATAATTTGCTTGACGCGACGCGGCTTTGCCTGTGGATCAACAAAAACTCGAGGCAACGTCATCGTGTCAGCAGTTACAGCAGGCATGTCCGGACTCCTTTTAGGTAGTTGAAAGTTCAACTACCTTGAGAATACTCCCCTTTCTTGCTTTATGCAATGGCACAGCAATGCGCCCCATAGTCGTCTTGACCATGGGGCGCATTATTTGCAGGTTACAACTAGCCGATGTGTGCAGCTGGTGAATCATTAGCTGCCAAGGTGTCCTTGTCAGCGTTGATCATCAAGCCCCATACGACTGCGCCAAGGAGCACGAGTCCTGCGCTCCAGTGGAATGCGACTGTGAAGCCGTGGACCATTGCAGTCACGCCATCAACTGGTGTTGGTGCTGCAATCTTGTTATCGACGAAGTACTGAGTAGTTGCTGTTGTAGCAACGGTGCTCAGGA
>JALQVI010000062.1 GCA_023260395.1 Candidatus Nanopelagicales bacterium | reverse complement strand
ATCATCATGATCGACCTTCGTGGCGAACATGATGGCCAGGCTGTCGAAGACATCACTGCCAATGCCCTCAGCTACGAACTTGGTAGCGATGGCATGGTTCCTGGTTTTGACGATGCTGTTCGCGGCGCTGCTGCTGACGAAGTACGTCACTTTGTTTTCACCCCGACCAATGGTCAGTGGGATGGCAAGGCAATCACTGTTGAAGTAACGGTTCGTTCCGTGCGCGAGCGCGAACTTCCTGCTGCTGACAACGAATTCGCACAGCTTGCTTCAGAATTCGACACCATCGACGAACTCAAGGCAGACATTCGCGAACGTCTTGGCCGCCTACGTCTCGTAGAGCAGGCATACCAGGCTCGCGACCTTGCACACGAAGAACTCATGGGCGCTGTTAAGGCCGAAGTTCCAGAAGGTGCAATCACCGACGAAATCGAAGCTCACTTTGCTGATGGTCACGGCGACGATGCTCACAAGGCTGAATTCGAAGCTGATGTTCGCAAGAGCGTAAAGTCCCGCATGGTTCTCGACAAGATCGGTGAAGTCGAAGACCTCAAGGTCAACGATGCCGAATTGTCACAGTGGTTAGTTCAGGAATCACAGCGTTACGGCGTTGCTCCAGACCAATTTGCTGATCAGCTCGTCCAAGCTGGCCAGGTTCAGGCTGCAGTTGCTGAAGTTCGTCGCGTCAAGGCCTTGTCACACGTGCTTGAAAACATCGCCGTGGTTGACCAGGCTGGCAACACCATCGACCTCGAATCAGTTCTTCGTGGCGATGACCAGCTCGCAGACGATTTTGATGACGCATTTGACACATCGTCAGATACTGAAAACTTCGAAGCTGACGAATAGCCAGTTCGAAGCAAGATTTAGCAAAATGGCCATCGGGATAATGCCGGTGGCCATTTCGCGTTTCAGGCTCAGATATCCACAAATCCGCCAATCGGCAGGGGATTGCTGGCCCTGATTTGGCTAGAACCCCCATAAATGGCACACTTAGAGGGCTGTTCGGTTCACGTTCGATTAGTTGAACGACCCGAGTAAGCGCTTAACCAAGGAGAATTCCATGAAGGCTGACATCCATCCAGAGTATGTCGAGACCCAGGTCACCTGTTCCTGTGGCAGCTCGTTCGTAACCCGCAGCACCCAGAAGAGCGGCAGCATCCACGCTGACGTTTGCAGTGCATGCCACCCGTTTTACACCGGCAAGCAAAAGATCCTCGATACCGGTGGTCGCGTTGCCAAGTTCGAAAAGCGTTTCGGCAAGCAGGCTTAGCTTTTTATCTAGAGGTGTTGGTGTCGTCATTCGTGACGGCGCCGGCACCTTTAGTTTTTATCTAACGCAATACCAATCGCACTAGTTCAGGATTAACAATGGCTCAGGATTTTGCCAAAGCTGCAGCGCTCGAGACCGAGTACATCGATCTCGAAGCTAAACTCAGCGACCCGTCAACACATAATGACCAACGTGAGGCCCGCCGTATCGGCAAGCGTCACGCAGAGCTCAAGCCTGTCGTTGCAAAGTACCGCGAGTGGAAGCAATTGTCCGAGGATGAAGAAGCCGCTCGTGAAATGGGTGCCGAGGATGCGTCATTCCTTGACGAGGCCGTTCAACTAGCCGAGCAAAAAGAGCAGGCAGCTGAAAAGTTGCAAGAGATGCTCATCCCACGCGATCCAATGGATGGCAACGACGTCATTCTCGAAATCAAGGCTGGCGCTGGCGGTGAAGAGTCGGCACTATTTGCAGGCGATTTGATGCGCATGTATTTGAAGTATGCAGAAAAGCGCGGTTGGGCAACGCAAGTTCTCGAAGCCGAAGAATCTGACATGGGTGGCTACAAAGACATCGCTATCAGCGTGAAGTCACGCGGCGTTGTTGCTCCCGAAGATGCACCATATGCAAACTTGAAATACGAAGGTGGCGTGCACCGAGTGCAGCGCGTTCCGGTTACAGAGTCGCAGGGCCGTATTCATACTTCGGCTGCTGGTGTGCTCGTACTTCCCGAAGCCGAAGAAGTTGACGTCACCATCGACCCGAATGATTTGCGTATCGACGTGTATCGTTCTAGCGGTCCTGGTGGTCAGTCCGTCAACACAACTGACTCTGCTGTGCGCATTACGCACGTTCCAACTGGCACTGTCGTTTCGTGCCAGAATGAAAAGAGCCAGCTGCAAAACAAGGAATCCGCAATGCGTATTCTGCGTGCACGCCTGTTGGCTCTCGCCGAGGAAGAAGCTGCCGCTGCAGGTAGCGAACTTCGCAAGAGCCAAGTCCGTACTGTGGACCGCTCTGAGCGCATTCGTACGTACAACTTCCCAGAAAACCGTCTTGCTGATCACCGTGTTGGCTACAAGTCCAATAACTTGGACGCTGTCCTTAACGGTGAACTTGAACCAGTTGTTGAGGCGTGCATCGAAGCCGATATGCAAGCGAAGTTGGCTGATCTCGGAGAGGCTCAGTAATGGCTGAACCAGTGAAAGGCCCTGCGTCCTACTTCCCATCAATCGAAGCTAAGTACGGCAAAAAGATTGATGAGTGGATGAAAATTTTGAAAAAGCTCAAAGTTGAAAAGCACATGGAGATGGTCAGTTATCTCAAGAGCGAATACGGCATGGGCCATGGTCATGCCAACGCGCTAGTGGCTTACTTTCGCGCCGAGCAAGACAAGTAATGATTTCTGTTCGCGACTTACTTGAGGCCGGCACTACAGTGCTCGACGCCGCTGAGGTCGCAAGCGCTCGCACGAACGCGATTGAACTTTTGGCATTCGCACTAGGCAGCGACATCAGCGAATTTTCTGACGTGGATGTAGAGCAAGAAGTTGAAGATAAATATCTGGGATTAATCGCTCGTCGTTCAACGCGCGTTCCACTTCAGCACATCACTGGCAAAGCATATTTTCGTCATCTCGACATGCTTGTTGGGCCTGGCGTATTTATTCCACGTCCAGAAACTGAATTGCTTGCGCAAGTTGCGATTGATGAATTGCAGCGTCTCGGTGGGGGAGTTGCAGTAGAGCTTTGTGCGGGTAGTGGTGCAATAGCGCTTTCTATGGCGACAGAAGTTTCTAACGTTCACGTGCATGCGGTCGAGAAATCACCAGAGGCTTTCGAGTGGCTTAACAAAAATGTTGCAGCGCACTCGGAACAACTTGCGAAACAAAACTCAACAGTGACGACTTACCTTGCTGATGCAACCGACCCAATTGTTTTAGCTGCGCTGAACGGAACAGTTCACGTTGTTGCTACGAACCCTCCATACATTCCGGATGCCATGATCCCTCGCGAAGTTGAAGTGCGTGATCACGATCCACACATGGCATTGTTCGGTGGCACAGATGGATTTGATGTTGCTCGCGGTGTCATCGCAGTTGCTGAACAACTCCTCGTGCCAAATGGTTTGTTCGGTATGGAACACGCGGATGTCCAGGGCGAATCTGTGATGGAACTGCTCGCAAATTGGCATGACGCAATTGACCACAAGGATTACAACCAGTTGCCGCGCTATGTCACCGCGCGCTCTGGCAGAGTTGAGTCATCATGACCGAGATTTTGAATGTCCAAGACGGCATCACTGACGATGACGTGCAGCGCGTTGCTGATGCTGTGCGGGCTGGAGAACTTGTCGTCATTCCAACGGATACTTCGTACGCAGTTATTTGTGATGCCTTCAATGCGACATCAGTCACCAGTCTGCGCATAGCTAAAGGTCAGGTCGGCAACACAGCGTTACCAATTGCCGCCGGAAGCATCGACACGATTAACGGCGTTGCACGACTTTCGACACTCGCGAACGACTTAGTAAATATTTTTTGGCCTGGCCCACTGACTGTGCTCACATCTGCACAGGAATCGCTGTCGTGGAACATCGGTTCGCGTGACCATGCTCTTGCTGTTCGCGTTCCACAACATGAAATTGCGTTAAGAGTTCTCGCTGCAATCGGTCCGGTCGTAATGACCGGTGCTCAACTGACCGAGGCCAAACCTGTTGTCACAGTTGAAGATGCGAAAGCGGCTCTTGGCGATGCCATTTCGTACTACCTTGATGGCGGTTCACTATCTGGAACAGTCTCGAGCGTGATTGATGCAACGTCTGACAATTTGCGCTTACTGCGCGAAGGGGAGTTGTCACTGGCGCAACTACGTGAAGTTATTCCGATGATCGTGAAAGCTACCGCCTAGTTTTCAAGCCCGCCGATTTATCTCCTACACTCGTTCTATGAGTGAGACATTCATCGGTTCCGACTTTGATCAGCTTCAAGCCAGCGACCCAGAAATCGCAGATGTGCTTGTTAACGAACTCTCGCGTTTGCGCAGTGGCCTCCAGCTAATTGCCAGCGAGAACTTCACCTCGCCTTCAGTACTTACCGCTCTTGGTTCTACCTTGAGCAACAAGTACGCCGAAGGTTACCCAGGCAAGCGCTACTACGGTGGTTGCGAAGTTGTCGACGTTGCTGAAAACCTCGGCATCGAACGCGCAAAGAAGTTGTTTGATGCAGATCATGCAAACCTTCAGCCACATTCAGGTGCCAGCGCAAACATTGCTGTATTCGGTGCGTTCCTCAACCCAGGCGATACCTTCCTTGCGATGGCATTGCCACATGGTGGTCACCTCACGCACGGTGCAAGCGTTTCGTACAGCTCAAAGTGGTTCAACCCAGTTCACTACGGCGTAGCTGAAGGCACCGAAGACATCGACTACGACCAGTTGCGCGCGCTTGCTCGCGAACACAAGCCAAAGTTGATCCTTGCTGGTGGTTCCGCAATCCCACGTCTGATTGACTTCGCTGCAATTCGCGAAATCTGTGACGAAGTTGGCGCAATCATGCACGTTGACGCTGCACACTTCATCGGCCTCGTTGCTGGTAAGGCAATTCCTTCACCAGTTCCTTACGCCGACGTTGTTTCGTTCACCACTCACAAAGTTTTGCGTGGCCCACGTAGCGGCATGATCTTGACTAAGGCAGAGCACGCTGCGGCAATCGACAAGGCAGTCTTCCCAATGATGCAGGGTGGCCCGATGATGCACGTCATCGCAGCCAAGGCCGTTGCACTCAAGGAATGTATGACTCCTGAGTACCAGACCTACGCAAAGAACGTCATCGAAAACTCAAAGGTCCTTACCTCTGAACTTGTAGGTCACGGTCTTCGTGCAGTTACCGGTGGCACCGATACCCACCTTGCACTCCTTGACCTTCAGGGCATCGGAGTTTCGGGCAAGGATGCTGAAGCGCGTAGTGGCGCTGCAGGAATCGTTCTCAACAAGAACTCCATTCCTTACGATCCAGCCCCACCAAGTGTTTCCAGCGGTATCCGTGTAGGTACGCCATCTGTAACAACACAGGGCATGGGCACCGAAGAAATGAAGCAGATTGCTAGCTTCATTTCGCGTGCAATTACTACTGACTCAGCTAGCGAACATGCTGCTGTAAAGGACGAAGTGCATGAATTGGTCTCCCAGTTCCCTGCGTACCCACGACCATAAGTAACGAAATTTAGGTTTCGACCTAAAAAGCGGCGCTCCAGTTTGGCTGGGGCGCCGCTTTTCGTTCATCGGGTAGGCATAGGTCTACGCTTTCACTATGCGTGAGTACCTCCTATGTCTAGCTGCAGCTGCAGCAGCGACATATTTGCTGACTCCGCTTGCTCGAGTCGTGGCTATTCGGTTCGGTGCGATGGCCGAAGTGCGCGACCGCGATGTGCATTCGTCAACAACACCTCGTTGGGGCGGGCTCGCCATGTTTGGCGGGCTTTGTGTTTCGGTGATTATCGCTTCACACCTGCCGTTGATGGGCACAATCTTCAACGACCGCAAACAAATCACAGCTCTCGCGTTGGGTGCACTCATCATCCTGGCGCTGGGCTTGGCAGATGACCGGTGGGCACTCGATGCGCCAACGAAACTAGTCGGACAAGTACTCGCCGCAAGTGTCATGGCGATGCAAGGCGTTACTTTCGTGTGGCTGCCAATCAACGGCACCCTCATTCTCGACCCGTCGTTGTCGGTACTCGTCACTGTTTTTGTTGTGCTCGTCAGCATCAACGCCGTGAACATGGTGGATGGACTCGATGGACTAGCAGCCAGCATCGTGGGCGTGGGGGCAGCGGCTTTCTTCACTTATTCATATTTCTTATCCGTGGCTAACGGCTACCAGCGCGCAGCATTGGCAACATTGGTGTCCGCAGCGCTCGTTGGTGTGTGCGCTGGTTTCTTGCCGCACAACTGGTATCGCGCCCGCATCTTTATGGGTGACACTGGCTCGATGCTTATTGGTCTGATGCTGGCCGCATGCTCAATCATGGTGACTGGCCAAGTTGATCCTGGGGGAGTCAGTGGTGGCACGTTGTTGCCGGTGTTCCTGCCGATCTTGTTGCCGTTCTCCGTTCTCGCTGTCCCGTTGCTTGACCTGTTGCTCGCGGTCTTCCGACGTACTCGAAGTGGTCGTTCACCATTTGCGCCAGACAAACTTCACTTGCATCACCGGTTGCTTGCGCTTGGTCATGGTCAAGAGCGTGCAGTGCTCATCATGATGACGTTTACCGCGGTCATTGCCTTTGGCGCCGTCAGCACGGCATTCGTTCCGATGTGGATGACAGTTGTTGCCGTTGCGCTCTCGGCCGTTGCGTTGGCAGTTTGGGTCAAGCACCCTCCAGTTGGCTCGCCAAAAGTAGAGCCACTGGTGCAAACGACTACCTAAAACTCGAATACGGCAGTTTTTGCAGTTTGAACTCTGTGCCAGACTGGACGCGTGGGTGGAAAAAGCATCATTATTCGAGCAGCCGTACCAACAGCAGTAGTCGGCATCATCATCACGATTGTCTCAGCTGTGATGAAAGGCTCTCCAGGTCTCATTGGAGCAGCTTTCGGCGCGGCGATTGTCGTGATCTTCTTCACGATCGGCCAGGTCATTTTGAACCGAGTGCTGCAGTCCAACCCGACGATGGCCATGACAGTGGCTATGACCATGTACTTGGTTAAGATCGCTGTGTTGTTCGGATTGTTGTTGATTTTCAAGAACACAACGGCTTTTGACACCAAAGTTTTCGCCCTGTCCGTTCTGGTCTGCACCTTGGTGTGGACTGCCGCAGAAGTCTGGGCCTTTGGAAATGAGAAAGTCCTCTACGTCGAGCCAGGCTCGGGACCAACCTACGCCCCAACTGATGACCGACCCCCGTTTCACCAACAGTGAAATAACCTGCTAACCTACAGGTGCAATGAAGGCACGCGACGCTAAGTTCCCCAATAGCGACGACAGTCGACAAACTGCAGATATGGCTTGGCGTTCCGTCAGCACATTGGCCGCAGGAATGTTGCTGTATGGCGGTCTTGGTTGGTTAATCGGACGCAAGTTCGGACACCAAGCAGCCTTCATGGCCGCGGGACTACTCCTAGGAATGGTTCTCGCGTTGTACATCACATACGCACGTGTTTCGGCAATGAGTCGGGACACCACTACGAGTGACCGGAGGAATCCGTAAGCGATGAGCGTCTTCACCGCTGTAGGCAATGTTGCCGCAGAGAGTTGCCACCTCAATGGTGCCAACGGTTGCGGTTTCCCCGCTCCTAGCGCCGATATCTTTTTCCTTGAGCCGTACGCAACGCTCAACATCTTTGGCATGGATTTCACAATCTCCAAGGCCGTCATCCTTGTTGCACTTGTAGCAATCGTTGTCATCGCTTTCTTCATGAGCGCATTCCGCTCACCAAAACTTGTTCCTGGCAAACTTCAGTCACTCGGCGAAATGGCCTACACCTTCGTTCGCGACCAGATTGCCCGTGAAGTCATTGGTAAAGACGGCGACAAGTTCGTGCCATTCCTGACCTCGCTTTTCTTCTTCGTCTGGATCTCTAACCTCATGGGTGTTGTTCCAGGTGCACAGTTCCCGATCATGTCGAGCCTGGCATTCCCAGTCGCGTTGACGCTGATCGTGTACTTCACATACATGTTCTTGGGCTTCAAGCACCAGGGATCAAAGTTCATTACGGACGCCGCATTCCCTCCAGGTGT
>JALQVI010000061.1:7809-8057 GCA_023260395.1 Candidatus Nanopelagicales bacterium | reverse complement strand
CTGCAAAACCGAGCTTGGTAGCTACTGCGTAGGCCACGGCTGATTCAAAGCCGTTGCCTGATTCTGGCTTGTCATCTTCGACCCATGGTGAGTATGCAGGCTGGCCAGTTGCAACTGTTAGCTTGCCCGCGGTCAGAGTCTTGAGGCTGTCCTTGGTGCAATCTGATGATGCTGAGGTAGCTGCAGCAGTCGAGGCTGCGGTTGATGAGCCACCACATGCTGAAAGCAATGCGGCGGTTGCAACAAAT
>JALQVI010000061.1:280-7799 GCA_023260395.1 Candidatus Nanopelagicales bacterium | reverse complement strand
TGTCTTCGTGAACTTCACGATTTCTCCTTGTATTACGTCGTGCATGTTCCAACCTACGTTGGCCCATGTGGGCCCGTTGTGGACCCGCGCTTGCCACTGTTGTGGCCTGGTCTTCTCCGGGGGCACCCCATCGCGGTTTGCAAGGGTTGCCGGATAGCTAGCCGGGACTTGAAGCTATCGCTCTTGACCTGTTGGTCAGCCTAGCAATCGGCGCCGAAGTTGAAAAATTGAGGTCGAGTAAGTGCAAGACTTGTGCAGTGAACACTGCACACCATGACGACGTTATGCGCGAGGCGTTGGGCTTGGCGCAGCAGGCGGCTGAGGCTGGCGATGTTCCAGTTGGAGCAGTTGTTCTCGATGCAAACGGCAACATAATTGGTCGCGGATTCAATACTCGTGAGATTGATCATGACCCGATGTCACATGCGGAAGTTGTTGCGATGCGACAGGCCGCAGAACATCTTGGCTCCTGGCGCCTTGATGATTGCACGCTCGTTGTGACACTAGAGCCATGCACGATGTGTGCTGGCACCGCTGTGCAGGCGCGAGTAGCTGCAATTGTTTTTGGCGCTTTCGACGACAAAGCCGGTGCAGTCGGCTCACTTTGGGATGTCGTACGGGATCGGCGTTTGCCGCATCGTCCGACTGTGGTCAGTGGAGTGCTCGCCGAGCAATGTGCTCAGCTGTTGAGCGATTTCTTTAAAAACCAGCGATAAACCACGTTTTCCTGCAATGCCCATTTATGGGTAAAGTTGGTGACGGTGTCGTGTCCGAGCGGCCAAAGGAGCACGCCTCGAAAGCGTGTGAGGGTGCAAGCCCTCCGTGGGTTCAAATCCCACCGGCACCGCCATTTGAAATTTGCGCTAAGCAAATTGGTTTAAATGGCGGAATATAGCCAGTGGGATTTGGGAAGAGTTCTCGCGAATAGCGAAAACGATGGCTCCCACCGGCACCGCCATTTGAAATTTGCGTTAAGCCTCGGTGGATGATGCCGACCGAGCCATTCGGTACGCAGTAAAAATCAAAACAAATGAGAACAACGTCATAGTGATGCGCTCGGGCAAACTCGTACCTAAATAGGTGCCAACAATCGAAGCCGGAATACCAGCAAGCCCAGCTGGGATCACAATTGCCCAATCAATGTTTCCACGACGATGATGCGCATACGTTCCTGAAATTGCAGTTCCAACGATCACGGCCAAACTCGTGCCACGCGCAACTGTTGCATCCAAACCAGCCGCGATGATGAGCGAGGGCACGATAATGATTCCCCCACCGACTCCGAGCAACCCAGCTGCGACTCCCGCAATAAACCCAATGATCACTAACAAGATGTGAGAGGTCACACCGCTCAATAATTGATGTGGCTGTGTCGACCACAGCAAGCGCAGAGCTGAGAGCAATAGCAAGCCCGAGAATATGTATTTCAATTCTCGCACCGGAATGCTATGCAATAAGCGAACGCCATAGTTCGCGCCAAAAACCGATCCGAGCAAGACCAACGCCCAAGCCGACCAATCGACTTTGTCCTGCAGTGCATAACCTGCTGCACTAAACGATGCAATCGGAATGATTGCCGCTAGTGAAGTGGCGTGCGCTTTCTTTTGCTCGACTTGCATCCATAGAACAAAGAGCGGCACCATGACGAAACCGCCACCGACGCCAAGAAGTCCTGAAAGTAATCCGGCAATTACACCAACGGCGATTGGCTTTGCGTTCCGAGCTAACACGCTACCTGTAGCCACTAGGCGTCGCTCTTATGGAATCGGATTGTTGCAATCAACAAAATTGCAACGACCCAAGCGAAATACACCAAACCAGGTTGCACGAGATCGGTATTTCCCGATAGCCATGCATCGCCATTGCGAAACGGCATGATGTTCACGAACCAATCCAAACGACCCTTTGCCAATGAGGCGAGTCCCGCAATGATGTTTTCAACAACAATTGCCGTCACCATTGGTAAGACAATGCCAAGCGCAAGGTTTCGCGTGATCAGGGTGACCGCAAAAGCAATCAACACATAACCCCAACCCCAAGCGAGAATTTGCCACAGATCGGGCAGCTTGCCGCCTGCCATCGACAAGCCTTCGGCATCGGCACTAATACGACCAGCGGGAGCCAGTGCTCCAATTAGTCCAAGCACTGACCAGCCGGCAACCATCATCAGCAAGTAATAGACGCCGAGCACATCAATCTTTGCGAACAGCACACGTTCACGTTTTGGAAATTCCGTCAAGGTCAGTCGAATCAAGCCATATCGATATTCATGACCAAAGGATTGTGCCGCAACAACGCTGAGCACAATCATTCCCAAAATGTTTGACGAGGCGCTGTAAAGACCCAGCCATGACTGTGTCGGACCGTTCTTGTCTAGGAATAGTGGCAGCCCGCCAATCAATCCGATGAGAACTAAATAGAGAACTGAAACGACTATGGTCGAACGAACAGACCACAAGCGACGCCATTCATATGTCAATGCGGCAATCATTGGGCACCTCCTACGCGGTATTCCTGACCATCTTCGGTGAGCTCCAAGAAAACACTCTCGAGACTTGCGCGTTCTGCCTGCAATTCCAAAATTGGAACACCTGCAGCAAAGGCAATGTGTCCAACACGATCAGTGGAAACGTCTGGGACACGCAGTTCATCAACTCCGGTAGCTACAAGTGTTAGTCCTTGAGCCTCAAGAGCTTGCGCAAGCCGACGTGAATCTGACGTGCGAACAAGAACCGAACCACCCGATGCGCGATTGAGGAATTGCTGCATTGGCTCGGCAGCAATCATGGTTCCTTTTGCGATGACAACGAGGTCGTCAGCAAGCAGTTCCATTTCGCTGAGCAAGTGACTGCTCACCAATACTGATCGGCCCAGCGAGGCATAGTGACGCAAAAAGTCGCGCATCCATTGAATTGATTGCGGATCAAGTCCGTTGGCTGGCTCATCCAACATTAAAACTTGAGGGTCGGCCAAAATAGCGCTCGCTAGTCCAAGACGCTGACCCATACCAAGTGAAAATGCACCTGGACGTTTCTTGGCAACCGTTTCAAGGCCAACGAGTTTCAATACTTCGTGCACACGTTCTTTTGTGACGCCAGCTTCGGCACCAAGCATGCGAAGGTGCGCGTAAGCAGTGCGCTTGGGATGAAAAAACTTCGCATCTAAATGTGCGCCGACCACGCGAGTTACAGGTGAATGGTCCGTTAGTGGCTTGCCATCAAACATTGTCTGGCCCGATCCGCTATCCAGTCCAAGCATCAGTCGCATCGTCGTAGATTTTCCCGAACCATTTGGTCCCAAAAATCCAGTTACTCGACCAGGTTCAATCGTGAAACTCAAGTCGTTGACCGCATGCACTTTTTTATAGTGCTTATTCAGATGGATAGCTTCAACACGCATAGTTCACACTAACGCGCTCCCTACAATAAATAAATGACCACAACAGACTCCTGTGAATACTTGGTCATCGGCGCGGGCATCGTTGGGTTAGCGATAGCACGACAACTCGCAATCACTGATCCAGTCGCACGCATAATTGTCGTAGATAAGGAGTCGGCCGCTGGTTTGCACGCTTCGGGTAGAAATTCTGGTGTCCTACATGCCGGCTTTTACTATGCACCGGATTCCCTCAAAGCACAGCTAACCCGTAACGGAAATCGAATGCTTCGTGAATTTCTTGAAAGCAAAGATGTTTCGATACGTGAGTGTGGCAAGGTTGTCGTTGCTTCCCATGAGAATCAATTAGATGCCTTGGACGAGCTTGCTCGACGCGCAACCGCCAATGGTGTTGATGTTCAAACGATTGACTCTCAAGAACTGGCCTACCTCGAGCCGCGCGCACAAACTGTCGATCGCGCACTATGGTCACCAACGACTGCCGTTGCAGATCCGGTTGCAGTAATTTCCGCAATTGCAGGAGACGTTGAACAACGCAATGTGCAATTACGATTCAATGAGGCAGTCTTGTCGATTGAGAGCAATGAAGTAACGACAACTCGCACAACGTATACCGCCACTCACATCATCAACTGCGCCGGTTTATACGCTGATCGCATTGCGACCATGGCCGGACTTGAACATTCTTACGTTATGTTGCCGTTCAAAGGTTTGTATTGGAAGGCAAATGTTCCAGCCGGCTACTTACAACGTCATGTCTATCCCGTGCCCGATCCAAAGAATCCATTTCTTGGTGTGCACGCCACCGTCACGGTTAATGGTGAAATAAAAATTGGGCCAACCGCAATTCCAGCTTTATCGCGCGAAAACTATCAAACTCTTTCCGGCTTACACCGAGATGAGATTGCGGAAGTCCTCATTAATCTTCCGAAGTTTCTTACCAGCCCACATCACGATGCAAAAGAGCTCATCGCTTCAGAAGTGCCGAAGTACATCAAGCGAAAGTTAGTCGAGCAAGCCGCACTACTTGTTCCCGATTTGACTCCAAAAATGTTTACTCACAAATTGCAACCGGGAATTCGTGCTCAACTTTTCGATAAAGCGAACAAGCGCCTTGAGATGGATTTTGTGGTCAAAAGCGAAGGCCAGACTACGCATGTCCTGAATGCAGTATCCCCCGCATGGACTTCGAGCCTGGCCTTTGCCGAGCATGTAGTGGCGCACATCGCCACACGCTAAGACTTAGTTGTCTTCAGTGCCTTCTTCTTCCAGAAGTTGATCAATAAGAATTTCCGCATTCACTGTTGCTTCTGATTCAAATGAATGTGAAAACGCATCTACAAGATTGTTTCTACGATTATGAAGTTTTTCATTTAATCCGTGAATAGCAATTTCAGACTTGCCGATAGTTTCGCGAACGCCATTGAACAAATCAAGCAACGTACTTACAACATCGCGATTGTGATCAACGGCTGAAAGGATTTGATCGCGATAGGCGTTTGCAGCTGTGCGGATGGCATCGGCCTCAGACTTACTGCTTGCAGCATAAGCATCGATTTCACCTTGACGTCGCACAATCGTTGCCTGAGCATCAGCAAGAATTTCTTCGCTACGGGCTTGTGCAGCACGAATAATTTCGTCAGCTCGTGCTTGACCTTCGGCAATTACTTCTTGATTGCGGCGACTAACTTCTTCGAGTGCCGCGCGAGTATCTGCACTTGCACGTTCGTTCATCGCTTGGGATGCCGTGGTTGCTTCTGTAACTAGTCGCTGCGCCTCAGCAGTTGCTTCTGCTAAACGGCGTGCTGCTTCGTTTGTTGCATTCAGCAATGCTGCGTCGGCCTCAGCTCGCTTTGCATCCTGAAGTTCTGCAAGTTCACGTTCGACTTGAGAACGTGCATTCGTCAACTCAATTTCAAGCGCAGCGCGAGCATCTGCAATTTCTTGTTCTGCAATTGTGCGGAATTCGTTAGCAGCATCAAGTGTTTCTTTTGAACTACGAGCTGCGTCTTCGAGAATACGAGCGGCATTAGTTTGCGCATTGCGCAATTCCAAATCAGCGTCTTCTTGAGTTGCTGCGAGTAGCTGGTTTGCCTGCTCACGAGCGGTTTCAAGAGTTGCGGTTGCTTCGCTGCGTAACTTACGTGCATCAATATTTGCAGCATCACGAATGCTTCGAGCATCGGCTTCGGCGCTGTTGCGAACGAGTTCGCGATCGGCTTCGGCACTCTGCAGAGTTTCAGTAGCCTGTTCGACTAGTTTCGCCGATCGCGCACGAGCAGCACGAATGATGACGGCTGCGTCTTCGGCAGCAACTTGCGTCAACTGATCCTCATCCAGATCAACGAAACTCGCCCGATTGGAGGTACTCTCCAATTCGGCGATGCGACTTTGCAACGTAGCAATTGTTTGTTGCAAGCCGCTGATGACGGAATCTGGGGTTGATTTTTCGGACAACTGAACTTCATCAGAAGTCTTGAAAAAACGGCCTAGCCCGCGTGCGTTTGAATCACTCATGACTTCTCTTCTCCCCCTGATAGAACTTTAAGAATAAAGCCTAAAACCAGGGCCAGTAAACCTTTTAAGACTCGTAACGTCGGCGTCCACCGCCGCTGGAACGACCGCCAGAACGTTCGGAACCGCCACGGTAGCCTCCGCCGGAACGACCTTGACCGCCGGAACGACGACCGCCGCCGCGATTTCCTTGTGTTTTAGCCGATTTTGGTGGGAACCAAGGCTCGCCTGATGGCTCTTGTGCGCCGGTAATGTCCACGAGTTCGCGAGACAGTGGCTTGACCTTGCTCACCTCTGGCTTTACGCCAGCTCGGCTCATCATGGACAAAACGGTCTTTTGTTGGCGAGGGGTAACCATCGTTACAACTGCGCCTTCTTCACCAGCACGTGCTGTACGGCCAGCACGGTGCAGATAATCCTTCGGGTCATTTGGCGGATCGATGTGAACCACGAGTGAAACACCATCAACGTGAATGCCTCGAGCTGCAACGTCAGTTGCTACGAGCACGTTCGTGATGCCGTCCTTGAATTCAGCAAGTGTGCGAGTGCGCAACGCCTGTGACTTACCACCGTGTAGGCCGCTTGATGGAATACCTTCCATTTGAAGGTCCTTCGTGATGCGATCGACACCGGCTTGCGTGCGGGCGAAAAGAATGGTCTTGCCTTCGCGAGCAGCAATCTGGCTAATGATTGTTGCTTTGTCTTCGGGGAACGTCACGAGAATGTGGTGTTCCATCGTCGAGACTGAAGCCTTAGACGTTGCAGTCGAGAAAGTTACAGGTTCATGCAAGTACTTGCGAACAATCTTGTCGACGTCACCATCAAGGGTTGCGCTGAACAACAAGTGCTGGCTTTCCTTAGGAATCAAACTCAGTACTTCAACGATCTGTGGCATAAAGCCCATGTCACACATCTGGTCTGCTTCATCGAGGATTGAAATTTCAACCTTGTTCAATTTCACGTGACCTTGCTCGACCAAGTCATTGAGACGACCTGGGGTTGCAACAAGAATTGGGACCGATCGACGTAATGCATCAATTTGTTTTGCATATGGCATTCCACCTGCGATCAGGCGGATGTCTAGTCCAACTGATTGTGCAAGTGGCATCAGCGCGTCACATACCTGCGCTGCAAGTTCACGCGTTGGAACCATGACCAGACCAAGTGGTGAATATGGTGTTGCCTTGCGATGTGCCAGACGGGTCAGCATCGCTAGACCGAAGGCAAGTGTCTTTCCTGAACCGGTTGCGGCACGACCAAGAACATCCTTACCTTCAATTGCAGTTGGAAGTGCCTTGGCTTGAATAGCGAATGGGGCATCAAGGCCAGTGCGCTTCAAAACCGCAATAAGTTCTGGGCTAACGCCGACTTCATTCCATTCACTTGCTTGAATTTCTTCAAGATCGGCTTCTGTTAATTCTTGAACCTCAAGTTCACGAGGCGCACGCTTCTTAGGTGCATCATCGTAGTCCTTACGCGGTGCGCGCTTTGGTGCATCGTTGTATTCACGTTTTGGTGCGCGGGCTGGGCGATCGTCACTGTAACTACGTGATGGGCGATCGTCACGAGCGGGACGGTCATCGCGCGCAGGGCGTGATGAACGTGCTGG
>JALQVI010000061.1:0-270 GCA_023260395.1 Candidatus Nanopelagicales bacterium | reverse complement strand
GCTGGGCGATCGTCGCTATAACGTGATGGTCGCTCGTCGCTGTAACGAGCCGGGCGATCATCGCGTGAAAACGCTGGGCGTGATGAACGTGCTGGGCGATCGTCGCTATAACGTGATGGTCGCTCGTCGCTGTAACGGGCTGGGCGATCGTCACGTGAACCGCGCGTTGGGCGGTCATCGCGTGAAGATGCTGGGCGTGATGAACGAGCTGGACGGTCCTCGCTATAACGTGATGGTCGATCGTCGTTATAGCCGCGCGATGGACGATCA
>JALQVI010000060.1 GCA_023260395.1 Candidatus Nanopelagicales bacterium | reverse complement strand
ATGAAGAGAACGCCTTTACATTAAAGGCTTCTGAAGAGGATGACGCACCTGCGCAGACTGTTATGACAGCTGGTGCAACCGCTGACCCGGTAAAGGATTACCTGAAGCAGATCGGTAAGGTCGCGCTTCTTAATGCAGAGCTCGAGGTAGAACTCGCAAAGCGAATTGAAGCGGGCCTTTTTGCCCAGGAGAAACTCGAGCAGGGTGGTAAGAAGCTCTCGCGTGAGATGACTTTTGACTTGCGTCGCGTTATGAAAGACGGCGAGCGAGCAAAGAGCCACCTACTTGAGGCCAACCTTCGCCTTGTGGTTAGCCTTGCCAAGCGCTACACCGGCCGCGGAATGCAATTCCTCGATCTGATTCAGGAGGGCAACCTCGGTCTCATTCGTGCCGTCGAGAAGTTTGACTACACCAAGGGTTACAAGTTCTCGACATACGCAACATGGTGGATTCGCCAAGCGATTACGCGCGCGATGGCTGACCAGGCTCGAACCATTCGTATCCCGGTTCACATGGTTGAAGTCATCAACAAACTTGCCCGTGTACAGCGCCAGATGCTTCAGGACCTCGGTCGCGAACCGACACCCGAGGAATTGGCCCGCGAACTGGACATGACTCCTGAAAAGGTTGTTGAGGTCCAAAAGTACGGACGCGAACCAATCTCGCTTCACACACCTCTTGGTGAAGATGGCGACAGCGAATTCGGCGACTTGATCGAAGACTCCGAAGCCATCGTTCCGGCTGATGCCGTTTCGTTCACATTGCTCCAGGAACAGCTTGATTCTGTTCTCGACACGCTAAGTGATCGTGAATCAGGCGTCGTCAAGATGCGCTTTGGCCTGACTGATGGTCAACCAAAGACACTCGATGAAATCGGCAAGGTTTACGGCGTGACTCGCGAACGCATTCGTCAGATTGAAAGCAAGACGATGTCCAAACTTCGCCACCCATCACGTTCCCAGGTACTGCGCGATTACCTCGATTGATCCCCAATACACCTAGATACGACACGCTTTCGAGCGTGTCGTATCTGTTTTAGGGCAGGAAAATGAGGCAAGGTTAAGTGGCAGGGAAAAGCCTGTGGTCGACTTCCTCAAGGGGCATTTCGTGAAGCTTAAATCACTCGTTGTAGGTGCAGTTGTTGCCGGCGCGTTGGCTGCATGTGGTGGTGGTTCCAGCACTCCAACGGCTGCTGACTCCAGCGCTCAAGCCGTTCCAAGTCCCACGCCAAGTGTTCCACCAACGTGGTCACTTACCGGATTGCCTAGCCAACCTGGCGATAACGCAAAGCCCATCCTGATGGTCAAGGTCGAAAACGATCCAACGGTTCGCCCACAAACTGGTTTGAATCACGCAGATCTCATTTTTGAAGAACTCGTGGAAGGCGGCATCACACGATTTGCCACCGTTTTCCAGTCCGACATTCCTGCTGAAATTGGTCCTGTACGAAGCATTCGCCACGTTGATGCATCGCTAGCTTCACCGATCGCCGACATTTTCGTGTTCTCGGGTGGCGCGCCAAAGACCATGCGATTTGTCGAACAAAAGGTTCCGGCAAGCATCACAGTTGTGACCGAAGGTGGCGTTGGTATGTACCGCAGCCACAAACACTCGGCTCCGCACAACGTATTTCTCAAGCCAGCAAAACTTATTGCGTCAATCGCCGATAACGCCAGTCCATCCGATGGCTTTTTTGTGCGCGTAGATCCAAACAAGCCAATCTCTGCACCGACTACCTCGCCAAGCCCAATCCCGAGTGGTTCCGCGACGCCAACGACTGCGCCAATTGTCGTCACACCAACCTCCAAGGTCAGCATTGGTTTTAGCAACTTTGAAAACCCAGTGTGGAAGTGGAATGCCGATAAGGGTTTGTGGATGCGGTTTGAACGTTCTACTCCGTTCCTGAATATCGATGGTTCACAGTTCGGAACGAAAAACCTGGTGATCTTGTACGTCAAAACAATTGACGCGGGTTACCGCGATCCAGCTGGCAACTATGTGCCTCGCTCGGTATTAACTCATACCGGACCGGGTTACCTCATTACCGACGGCAAGCGTCAGAAGATTACGTGGTCCAAGGAGCACGTTGCCGATCCAGTGACGTTGTTCGATGTCGCAGGGCATCAAGTGGGGCTTCCAACCGGCAAGACCTGGGTATCACTGGTGCCAGTGAAAGATGGCAAGGTTAAGTTCACAACCATTTCACCTTCGGCGTCCACGACGCCTTAGTCCTGAACATAAAGAACCGCCCCTGACTTACAAGGTCAGGGGCGGTTCTTATTGAGAAACTGAAAAAGGTCTTGAAATTAGATTGCAGGCTGTTCTGTCGTTGACTGATTGAGCGCAGTTGTTTCGTCCTGGACATCAACAGCTATTTCGCGAAGGCGTGATTCGTTTTCACGGAAATGATGGCCACAGAATTGCAGGGATTTACCACCGTCAAGATGGATGCGCACAAAAGCCTGAGCTCCACAACGATCGCAACGATCGGCTACGGTCAGGGGAGTTTGAGTAATTGTTGTCGTCATGTGGCACCATCCTTAATCGCGTCAAACTTGTTCGTAGTGTTCAACAAAGTCGCCGTGCGTTTTATTGCACCTGACGACTATTGTTCAATTCTGCGGCATAACCGTGACGTAAACACGCCGTAACGCCTCTCGTTCACTCGTGGCGTAGATGTTCGCTTTCACATACTCACATACGACTCGCTACGGGCTTGCTTCCCACAGTTTCAGGGCAAAAGTGCCTATTCTGTAGGGGTTATGGCTGAAAAGAAACCCGCTGCAAGTACTCGTGCCAAGAAGGCCGCTGGAGACGATAGTTACTCCGCCTCTGACCTATCGGTACTTGAAGGTTTAGATGCCGTTCGCAAACGCCCAGGCATGTACATCGGCTCTACAGACTCGCGTGGCTTGATGCATTGCCTATGGGAAATCATCGATAACTCCGTTGACGAAGCTCTCGCGGGCCATTGCACTGACATTCAAGTTGTACTTCATTCTGATAGCAGCGCAACCGTTCGGGACAACGGCCGCGGTATCCCAGTCGACGTAGAACCTAAAACCAAGCTCACCGGTGTAGAGGTCGTTATGACCAAGTTGCATGCGGGTGGAAAGTTTGGTGGCGGTTCATACACAGCATCCGGCGGCCTTCACGGTGTCGGTGCATCTGTTGTCAACGCTTTGTCTTCGCGACTCGATGTAGAAGTTGATCGCAATGGAGCAACTCATGGAATGTCATTCCGCCGTGGAACACCTGGAACATTCTCAGGTGACGATGACACTGCAACGTTTGCTAAACAAGGTGGCCTGAAGAAAATCGGCAAGCCTGCCAAAAAGATTGCAACCGGAACGCGGGTTCGTTTCTGGGCCGATCAACAAATTTTCACGCCTGGCGCAGCTTTTGATTTAACGGAAATCCATAACCGAGCTCGCCAGACATCGTTTCTCGTGCCTGGTCTCAAGATCACTGTGACTGATGAGCGTCTCGACAGCGACCAAACCATCGAGTTCCTACATGCTGGTGGTATTTCGGAATTCTGCGAATTCCTTTCTACGGGTCAGGGACTATGTCCAGTTATTCGTCTGGATGGACAGGGTCACTTCAAAGAAACTGTTCCAGTACTCGATGACAACGGCCACATGCATTCCCAAGAAGTCGAGCGCGATCTCGGTGTCGACATCGCTGTGATGTGGAATGACGGATACGACGCCAAGACATCATCCTTCGTCAACATCATTGCCACGCCTAAAGGCGGAACGCACGTTTCCGGTTTCGAACGCGCTTTGGTCAAGACTGTTAATGAACAACTTAAAGCCGCGCGATTGCTTAAAGCCGGCGATGAGCCAGTGACTAAAGAAGACGTACAAGAAGGAATGGTTGCCGTCGTTACTGTACGTGTGGCAGAACCTCAATTCGAAGGTCAAACCAAGGAAGTCTTGGGTACGCCAGCCGCTACCGCAATCGTGAACAAGGTCGTGACGAAGGAACTTGGTGCGTGGTTCACTAATCCACCGCGCGGTGCAAAGCCAGCAACGCGTGCAATCTTGGAAAAGATAGCCAATGCCTCACGTGCTCGTGTCGCCGCACGTCAACATCGCGATACCCAACGTCGAAAGACGGCTTTGGAAAGCTCTTCACTGCCGGCCAAACTCAAGGATTGCCGCAGTGAAGATGTCACCAAGACTGAATTGTTCATCGTCGAAGGTGACTCGGCTTTGGGTACAGCAAAGACTGCGCGTAACTCTGAATTCCAGGCATTGCTCCCGATTCGAGGAAAAATCCTGAACGTTCAAAAAGCTTCACTTGCAGACATGCTTAAGAACACTGAATGTGCATCGATCATTCAGGTCATCGGTGGCGGTTCTGGTCGCACTTTTGATTTAGAGCAAGTTCGTTATGGCAAAGTCATCATCCTTGCGGATGCCGATGTCGACGGTGCTCACATTCGCACACTGCTTCTCACACTGTTCCACCGTTATTTGCATCCGATGCTTGCCGCCGGAATGGTTTATGCGGCTGTTCCTCCGCTGCACCGAATCGAAGTTGTGGGTTCAGGCAAAAAGAGTGGGGAAGTTATCTACACCTATAGCGATGCCGAAATGAAGGCGACGCTTGCTGACTTAACCAAGAACGGTCGTCGCTGGAAAGAGCCTGTTCAACGTTACAAAGGCCTTGGCGAAATGGACGCCTCACAACTACGTGAAACCACGATGGACGTTGATAAGCGAGCGCTACGCCGTGTCACGCTTGGCGATGCTGCCGGCGCCGAAGCAGTCTTTGACTTGCTCATGGGTTCTGATGTTGCGCCGCGTAAGGAATTCATCGTCGAAGGTGCGGCAAACCTCGACCGATCAAAGATTGACGCTTAGTTTCCTGCGCGCATCTGGGTCACGGTCTGACCGCCAACGCCCCATTCATCTGCAGTTACTTCGTAGATGACAACGCGAGTGT
The DNA here is from genome assembly GCA_023260395.1 of Candidatus Nanopelagicales bacterium. Classification (GTDB taxonomy): domain Bacteria; phylum Actinomycetota; class Actinomycetes; order S36-B12; family UBA5976; genus UBA5976. The sequence continues at coordinate 3,324 of JALQVI010000060.1, read as the reverse complement.
TGTCTGGTGTGGCATTCACAGTTCGCATAGCAGCTTCGCTGACTTCCTTGATGAGCGCTGCTTTTTCCTCGGCGGTGCGGCCTTCGATAAGGCTGATCTGGATAAATGGCATGAGTTTTACCTTAGATGTCGATTGGGGTTAGTTTGCCAGTGTGTACGTCATACAAGGCGCCACCGACAGTTACACCAGGTGCAAGCAGTGGGTAAGTGCGAATACGTGTGACGTCTGTAGTGAGGGCATCAAGTGTGTCTCTAACGGTGCGAATTTCTACTGAACGGGTATCAACACCATGTTCACGCAAGATTTCATCATGTATTTCAGTCTCAGTTGCCGATGCCATTTTGCATTCGGTATGAGGCATCACCAGGACACGCTTTACCCCCAGCAGGAACGTTGCCAAAACGAGGGTACGCAAAACGTCGTCTGTAACGCGGGCGCCAGCGTTACGAAGGATTTTCACATCGCCAGGACCCATACCAACAATTGCCAATGGGCTGATGCGCGAATCCATGCAGGTAATAATCGCTAGACCTTTAGCAGCGAAACCAGTTAAGTGTTCATCTGCGAAATCTGCCGAATACTCAGCATTGCTCGCCAATACGTCAGCAAACACATCTTGCGGGAATTGTGCAGTCACAGGTCTATTCTGCCTGAGTTTCTACTCGCCGCCACCGCTTGAATGGCCTGGGAATGTGCCGTGTGTCGGGTCAATCAATGGTGATGCGTTGTTAATCGCAGTAGCAGCTTCTCCAAAACCAACACTAATGAGCGGAACTTTGCCGTCATAAGTCGTGATATCACCGGCGGCAAAAACGCGAGGAATGTTGGTACGCATTGCTGAATCAACAACGATGTGACGCTTCTTCACCTCAATTCCCCAGTCGGCAAGCGGGCCAATGTTTGCTACAAATCCCAAGGCTGCAACCACGCTTTGACATGGCAACTCACGAACTGACCCGTCTTTGTGAGTAACTGTTATTTCGCTGAGCCATTCACCGCCTGCTGCACCGGTCACTTCGCTTTCGGTAATCAATTCGATTCCGAGTTCTTTAACAGCGTCTACTGACGTTGCATGAGCACGGAAAGTATCGCGGCGGTGAACAATCTTGATTGATCGAGCCATCGGTGCGAGTGACAGTGCCCAATCAAATGCCGAGTCACCACCACCAACGATGACAACGTCTTTGCCCTTGTGTACGTCCAACTGTGGAACAAAGTAACTTAAGCCACGTGATTCATAATTAGCGAGTGCTGAAAGTTCACGCGGTGTGAATGAACCGATTCCTCCGCAAATGACGATTGCCTTGGCTTGAATGACTTCGCCGGAGGCTGTTGCGACGTGAACATAATCTTCATCTGTTGTCAAAGATAACGCCATCTCGTTGAGTAAAACAGTAGGCGAGTGGGCCTTCATTTGAGTAACAAGCCCATCAATGAGGTCGCGGCCTTTGACATCAGGGAATCCCGCAACATCAAAAATTGATTTCTCGGGATACATTGCCGTGATTTGGCCACCAAGTTCGGGCAGCGCATCCATCAAAATCGTGTCAAAGCCTCGAAAGCCCGCATAGTAGGTTGCGTACAAGCCAGCCGGTCCTGCACCAATAACCAAAACATCGCAGTTGCGCATGACTCACGCTATCGCGCGGAGGCTGAATAGTTCGTGGAGATTGAAATTATTTCCAACTACGGCAACAGGTCAGGTGAACAGCACACGGAATCAACAGGCTTTCGCAATGTTGAACCTGAACCGTCGCGCTTACCGAGCTTCTCTGGTACCTCAACGAATGCGCCTGTTGACCCACAGGCATGAACTGGACCAGTACCAGCTGCTGCATTCACCAGCGTATTTTCACCGGACAAGAACTTGTGACAACGTACACCGCCCGTGCCACGACCCTTAGCCGGGAATTCAGACAACGGCGTGATCTTCATACTGTGAGCAGCGGTGCCCTTGAGTGCGCCATAATCACCAGCAACAGTTGCAACAACACATTCATCATGTGGCTTAACGACCGTGCCATAAATCAGAACGGCCTCATCGGAAAGACGCATGCCTGCAACACCACCGGCAGGGCGACCGGCTGCACGCAAGACACTGAAATCAAATCGCAAGAGTTGAGCATCGTCGCTGACGAGCACTACTTCACCTTCGTCCCCCACAACCTGCATGGCTCCAACGACCCAATCGCCGTCATCAACGCGCATGACACTCCAGTCTCCAGCGCTTGTTGGTACATCGTGAATGACACGCTTCACAATGCCGGCAGCGGTTGCTAAGAACAACGTAGATTCAGGATTATCGAGTGTCATCAATGCCAGCGGGCGTTCATCCTTTTCGAGGTTTACGAGTTCCTTGAGAGCAACGCCACCAGCCACGCTCAATGTTGAATTCTCTGGCAACGCAGGTAATCCAACCACTGAGAGTCGAAGCACTCGGCCAAGCGAAGTGACCACACCAATGTCGGCGCGAGCGGACGTAGAAATTACGCTGCGAATAGTGTCGTGATTGACTCGCTTCTTGCCGAACTCGCTTGCAATGGCACCTGTTGTGCGGGCCAGCAGGCCGGTTGCAGACAGCAATACCTGGCAAGGGTCATCTTCGACCTCAAGCGGTACTGCAAGAGCGGCGGAAACGATGCCTTCGTCCGATTCAAGAACCGTTCGACGATCATTACCAAATGTCTTCGCAGCCTCAGTAAGTTCATCACTAACGACTTTGCGAAGTCGCTTATCGTTTTCCAAGATGTCTGTGAGATCCGCAATGATCAGCTGAAGTTCGTTTTGTTCTTTTTCAAGTTCAATGCGCGAGAACTTCGTTAAACGTCGAAGCGGCATTTCCAGAATGTATGTCGCTTGAATGTCGGACAAATCAAACGCTGTAATCAAGCGTTCTTTCGCCATGCCGGAATCATCACTAGAACGAATCACGGCAATGACTTCATCAATATCGAGGATCGCGATGAGTAAACCGTCAACGAGGTGCAAACGATCTGATGCCTTAGTGCGGCGGTAGAGCGAACGACGTCGAACTACTTCGAGTCGATGCTGCAAGAACACTTCGAGCAACGGCTTGAGGCCGAGCGTTACCGGTTGACCTTCGACAAGAGCCACATTGTTGATGTGGAAAGCTTCCTCGAGTGGCGTGAGTTTATAAAGCTGTTCAAGAACCGCGGCTGGGTTGAAACCGTTCTTAATTTCGATAACTAGTTGGAGGCCTGACTCATAATCGGTGAGGTCAGTGACATCGGAAATGCCTTGCAGTTTCTTGTTGGTGACGAGATCCTTGATACGTTCAATGACTCGTTCGGTCCCAACTTGAT
>JALQVI010000005.1 GCA_023260395.1 Candidatus Nanopelagicales bacterium | reverse complement strand
TGCCGAGTTGGAAGACGTTGTATCTGATGATGCGTATCCAGATCCAAGCGATCCCGATGCGTACAAAGATGCAGCTCTCAATTACGGACTGATGCGGTCGTTAAAGCGAAAGCCCTGGATCCTTCTCGAGCAAGCTCCGAGCGCAGTGAGCTGGAGAGAAGTAAATGTGCCAAAAGCACCCGGGCAGATGCGGCTGTTCAGGTTGCAGGCTGTTGCCCATGGCGCTGATGGAGTTATGTATTTTCAATGGCGCGCTGGACGATTCGGTACCGACAAATTTCATAGTGCAATCCTTGGCCACAGGGGAATCAAATCTAGAACGTGGAATGAATGCAGCGCTTTAGGTAATGAATTAAAGAACCTCAGTGAAATAGTGGGCACCAGAGTTGATACTCCGATTGCGATGTTGGCCGATTGGAATTCACGGTGGGCTTTGGAATCGCCTGAAGCCATGCCTGCTGTGAATTTCAACTGGATTGAACATGCGAAATCGTGGAATCGGGCTTTGGCACGCCAAGGTTTACAAGTCGATATTGTTCACTATGAATCTGACCTATCGAAATTCAAAGTGCTGCTTGTTCCAAATGCTTACTTAATTTCTGAGAAAAGCGCGAGCAACATTGAAAATTACGTATCTCAGGGTGGAACGTTAGTGGTTGGGCCATTCTCAGGTGTCGTAAACGATAATGACCACGTTCATTTGGGTGGCGCTCCTGGGCCGCTTGGAAATGTACTTGGTGTGAGCGTTGATGAATGGTGGCCAATGATTGAGGGGGCTGTTGAGAAGATTGCGATGTTTGGCAACGAATTCGAGATAACAAATTGGAGCGAATGGCTCGAATGCACGACGGCTTCAATTCTTGGTGAATATGCCACTGGCCATCTGAAAACGCGACCGGCGATTACGCTAAACAATTTTGGTCAAGGTAAAGCAGTTTATATAAGTGCAGATCTCAACATCGATGGGCTAGACGCCATTCTTAGATATGCGGTTAACACTGCAAATGTAAATCTGATTGCTCCGAAAATAAATCACGGCGTTGACGTGACTATTCGGATAGACGGGGAACAACAATTTTTGTCAGTAATTAACTTCAGCGATGAAAGTTTCAGGCTCGATGCGGACTTAATTGGTTTTGACTTATGTGGTCAAAAACAATTCACAAATTCAAGTGAAGTACTGGCAAATGATGCAGTAATTATCAAATTAGATAATCCCCACCGCTGGTAGTCAACTAATCTTGGCGTATGACAACTCTGCAAAATCGCCCGAATAAAGCACTGCTCGTCATTGATGTGCAAAACGGAGTTGTCTGGGATGCCTTTGATCGCGATCGCATTGTTGGAAACATTGCACAAGTTGTCAGCAACGCACGTGAGCAAAATGTTCCTGTCGTGTGGGTGCAACATTCAGACGAGGAAATGCCGATTGGTAGCGATTACTGGAAGCTAGTTCCAGAACTCGTGCCAACCGAAGGCGAACCACTTGTTGGAAAGCTGTATCGAAATTCATTCGAAGCAACGAATCTTGAAGAAGTGCTTTCGAAACTTCATGTTGGCGAACTCGTTATCTGTGGCTCCCAGACAAACAATTGCGTTCGACACACAATTCATGGCGCCCTTGATCGCGGCTATGACGTGACATTAGTAGAAGACGCTCATACAACCTCTGATTTTCAGTGGGACCACGGAGTAATTTCGGCCCAACAAATGATTGATGAGCAAAATGCCAACTGTCGCCATTTGGGATTACCGGGTCGAAAGTGCGACATTGCAAGCACCGTCGAAGTATTTAGCTAACCGTATTTATTCAATCGATTTTCCACATTGATGCTTAAACAAAAGAGACCAGTTACGACAAGGTCAAAGCATTGGAATAACTATGGTCTGTTGCTATTGCCAGGATTTGGAACCTTAGTTCTCACACTTGGTGGTGCACTTTTCTGGAACGCAAACATCAGTCTTAATCGCTGGGCAGGTTATGAAAACCCGATTTGGGTTGGGTTTCGTAACTATCGATATCTTGCGCACAACGAAGAGTTCCGTAGCGCAGTGTTACATGCGCTGTTCTTCATCATCCCGTTCGCGATAATTCCAACTGTGCTGGGTGCACTGTTAGCGGCCATTATTTTTGAATACATTTCGCCACGTTTCGGCGAACGAATTGCTTCATTTTTTCGAGTTTCGTTTTACTTGCCGCAAGTCGTTCCTATCGCAATTTCCGGCCTTCTATGGCTGGCGATTTTAGGTAACGACGGCATTTTGAATATGGCATTGCGGTCCAGTGGTCATGGATCACTGGCGTATGAATGGCTCGATAACGGACGTAGTGCGCAATTGTGGATGGCTGTAATTTTGATCTGGTTGCAATTGGGTTACACCACGATGGTTTTTGTTGCGGGTATGGCCCGTATAGATACGCGCCTGTACGAAGCTGCCCAGCTAGATGGTGCGTCGTGGCTCCAACAATTTCGCGCAATTACAATGCCGCAACTTCGGCCAGAAATGTTCGTCGTATTGCTGATTACATCAATTGGTGCGCTCAAAATTTTTGCTCCGATTTATTGGATTACCAGCGGCGGACCATTCGGGGCAACAAATGTTCCTTCGCTGTACGCCTTTAACGCGTTTTATGGTGGTGACCAAGTTCCATTTGGGGCAACTGTCTCGACGGTGTTCGCCGTAATCGTGGGCACATTGGCGTTCTTGGTCGTGCAACTTCAGCACAAATACTTTGGCGGCGATGAAGCATGAGCATGTCGTGGATGCCGTTGCAAAAGGCCGCGCAAACTGATCGAAGAGGCGCTAAGCGAAGGACTATCTGGTCCTGGCTGATTTTGTTCTTTACGCTGTTGACGTTGATTAGCTGGCTATTCCCATTTTGGATGAGTGTGACAACGGCGCTAAAAGACCCAGTTGAATTAGCAAGTTCCAGTGCCACATCCTTGCCACACTCTTTGTATTGGGGTAACTTCACTCGGTTTTGGAGCGAATCAGATTTCCCTCGCAAGCTTTTCAATTCAATTTTGATTAGCGGATTAGCCTGTTTGATTACGGTCGTATTTAGTTTCTTGAATGCAGTGGCAATTGGCGTAGGCCGAATCAAGCGCAGCCGATTGGTGCTAACTGTCTGCTTAATTGCTTTCGCCATTCCGCAAGAAGCTGTGGTGTACCCGACGTACAAGGTTTCTAAGATTCTTCATATCTACGGCAATCCCATCGCAGTGATTTTTGTTTTGGGCATTCTTTACAGCGCGTTCGGAACATTTCTATTAGGCGAAGTCATGAAATCATTTCCACGAGAACTGATTGATGCCGCTTTTGTAGACGGCGTTCGAATCCGCGAGATGTTGCGGCACGTCATTTATCCACTGTTGAAACCAACGATTCAAACCTTGGCAGTCATGGTGTTTATTTGGAATTGGAATGAGTACATGATGCCGCTCATTCTGCTTCCAGATAACGCAACTCAGACTGTGCCGATTGCGTTAGCGAGCACTTATTCGCAACCTGGATTCAACGTCGTCCCGGACATTGGCTGGGGAGCCGCTGGTGCATTGATTAGCGCTGCACCGACGATTCTTTTCTTCTTGTTATTCCAGCGTGTAATCGCTCGAGGAATAACAATGGGCACTGATTAATCAGTGCCCATTGTTATTTAAGCAATCTCTAGTCGCGACCGTTGATGATTGCGAGCAAGCGAAGCAGCTCGGTGTAAAGCCACACGAGTGTGACGGTTAGACCAAATGCCATGCGCCATGATTCGCGTTCTGGCATTCCGGCGGCTACAGCGCGTGTGATCATTTCAAAATCCATGACGAGCGAGAACGTTGCGAGGCCAACGCCAGCGACACAGAGCAACATGCCTAGTTGGCCAACGCCATAAAAGCCCCAGCCGTTGCCGACGCCGAAGAATGAGCTCACAAAAGACATCAGTGCAATCACGAGGTAAGACACCATTGCAATGGAGAAGACCTTCATGAATCGGCCGTTGACCTTGATGACCTGCGACTTGTACATCGCGAGCATGACGCCGAATGCAACGAGTGTTCCGATGACGGCTTGCTGGGCAATATTTTGGCCGTATGACTCATTGATCCAGAAACTCAACGTGCCAAGGAATAGACCTTCGACTGCACCGTAAGCAAGTACGAGCGCGGGAGAAACTTCTTTTTTGAATGCGTTGACCAACCCCAGTACCAATGCGCCAATCCAAGCGACCATGAACAAGCCAGAGTTATTCGGTGCACTAATCCAGCCGAAGTAGGCACCAACAACTACGAGACCGAAAACGGCAGCAGTTTTCATGATGACGTCAGTGATCGTCAGACGGCCATCGACTTTTGGTCCGTTGACAATCTGTGCAATTTCTTCGGCTGATACGACTGGCGCATCAATCTTTGAAAAAACTGGATTACGTGAACTCATGTGTGTTTCCTTTCAAGCACGCTTCCGCGCGTACTTTGATGGTGCCCGTATTAGGCGCCGTTAAACAATGTTAAATCGTTGCGGTGTCGATGACGAAGCGGAAACGGACATCGCTGGCCACGACTCGGTCATACGCCTCGTTGATGTAGTTTGCATCGATAACTTCGACTTCGCTCACGATGCCGTTTTCGGCACAGAAATCAAGCATTTCTTGAGTTTCTTGAATGCCGCCGATACCTGAACCGGCGAGGCTGCGTTGCTGTGTCATAAGTTCGCCGCCGTTGATGGAATAGGGCTTTCCTGGGGCACCAACGCACACCAAAGTGCCCCACATTCCGAGTGTGCGAATGTAGGGATGTAGGTCAATGTCAGCGGACACAGTGTTGATGATGATGTCGAATGTGTTCGCGGCAGCTGCAAGCGCCTCAGTATCAGCTGTGCAAATGAATTCGTGAGCACCCATGGCTAATGCATCCGCGCGCTTGCTTTCACTGTGACTTAGAACGGTCACGTGTGCGCCCATTGCAGCAGCAATCTTGACGCCCATGTGGCCAAGTCCACCGAGGCCCATGACGGCAACATTCTTGCCCGGTCCTGCGTTCCAATGGCGTAGAGGTGAGTAAACGGTGATGCCGGCGCACAACAACGGTGCTACGCCTGCACGATCTAATGTGTCCGACACATGCAATACGTGGTCAGCCTTGGCAACAATGCTCTGTGAGTAGCCGCCGTATGTTGGCGTCACGCCGTCAGCTTCGGTTGCGTTGTATGTCCATGTCGTATGAGTGAGGCAATAGTTGTTCTTGCCGAGCTGACAGTTCTTGCACTCGCCACACGAATCAACAAAGCAACCGATGCCTGCGAGATCGCCCACGTTGAATTCAGTTACGTCGGAGCCAACAGCTGAAATGCGACCCACGATTTCGTGGCCAGGAACCATCGGGAAAATCGCTTTGCCCCATTCCTCGCGAGCCTGATGAATGTCAGAATGGCAGATTCCTGCGTATTCGATATCAATGGCAACATCGAGTGGCCCAACTTCACGGCGTTCAAATTCGTAAGGCTCGATTTTGCCGCCGGGGGTCAATGCTGCGTAACCGCGAGTAATCGTCATGTGGTTGCTCCTTGTTTCTTTAATCGTACGAGGAATCTACGAATTTGGAATACTGACGAGTAATGCGCGAGTGTGCAAACTAAATGTAAGCATCGTGTAAGCACTGCTGAGAAAAGCGCTTCTAGAAAGTAACTAAGTCAATATCCGACATAGATTCGAAACTATGTCTAATCACACTTCATCTCGCGGCAACTTGCTAAGCGATCTGCATATCAAAGTCCCAGCCGTCACAGCCTTCTTTTGGATTATTAAAGTCCTTGCGACGACAGTCGGTGAAACATTTGCTGACTTCCTCAATACGAACCTCAATATGGGTCTGACAAAGACGTCGCTCATCATCACAGTGATGCTTATTGTTGCGTTGGCGTTCCAGTTCCGCGCTCAGCGTTACATCCCAGTTGTGTACTGGCTCGTCGTGATTTTGATTAGTGTCGCCGGAACATTGATTACAGATAATTTGACGGACAACCTTGGTGTGGCTCTGAAGACCACAACGATTATTTTCTCGATTTGTCTAGCTATCACGTTCTTGGTTTGGCATCGAGTCGAAGGCACATTGTCGATTCACAGTGTTCGCACCAAGCGTCGAGAAGCGTTCTATTGGCTAACAATTCTTTTCACTTTTGCACTCGGCACTGCAGCTGGCGACCTCGTTAACGAAAGCTTCGCTATTGGTTATACCAAGGGACTTCTCCTCTTTGGTTCGCTTATTGCAGCATTTGCGATTGCTTACAGGTTCGGCCTCAACGCGGTTTTGTCCTTTTGGGCTTGCTACGTCTTGACGCGTCCGCTCGGTGCTTCACTTGGTGACTTGCTGACGCAGCCAGTCGTGCCAGAAGAAGACGGTGCGTTCCCTGGCCTTGGCTACTCAACCTTTGCAGTGAACGCAGTGTTCGCGATTATCATCGTCGTGCTCGTTGGATACCTACAGGTTTCCAAGGTTGACCAAATCACACCTGAGAAATTTGCGGATGCAACTGAGTAGAAACTATTTAGCGCTCTTCTTGGATGGAGTTTCCACCGTCAACAACTAACACTTGGCCGGTGACATAAGAAGCTTCATGCGAGGCAAACCAAGCAACGGCGGCGGCCACCTCTTCGGGGGTGGCCGAACGTCCGATTGGAGTCTTTGTTCCATGACCGGCTTCGCTTTCAAGTTGCGAGCCCGTTTGTATCCATCCGGGAGCTACAGCATTAACAGTGATGCCGCGTACTGCTTCGTCGACGGCAAGTGCTTTGGTAAATCCAACCATGCCTGCCTTTGACGTTGCGTAAGCGACATCGTTTTTAATCGCCATGACCGGACCTGTCACGCTCGACATCATGATGACGCGACCGTGCTGCGACATTCGCAAAGTAGGCAATGCAGCATGCGTGACATAGAACGCAGAATCTAGATTGCGTGACAACGAGCCACGCCATCCTGCAACAGTCATGTCAGCTGCAGCTTCGGCTTCGCCGGATTCGTGCTGTGGGGCGGCGACACTCGTCATGCCTGCGTTGTTAACCAAGATGTCCAAGCCTCCAAGTTTGCTCACAGCATCGGTGACCATACCGCTGGCCTGTTGTGGATCCGTTAGATCTGCGGAACTGCCAAATGCCTTGACGCCCTCGGTTCGAAGTTCAGCAACCCGATCCAAAACGCGATTACTTGCGCCCGTGAGATAGACCGAGGCACCCATTTGGGCCAACAGTCGCGCCGACGCCATGCCAATGCCAGTTGCCGACCCCGCACCTGTAATGAGAGCTGTTGCGCCATCGAGCCGAAATGCCATGTGATGTCCTTGAACGTTGGTGAGGCTGATGGGACTAAGTATTCTCGAAAAAGCCCGTAAATGTGGCACTTATCGCGTGCTAAGTCACACGTTTCTGGCCGTTTTGCCCCAAAATCACTGGCAAGATTGGGGATACGTCTCCAAGGAGTAGGTATGTCAGCTAATAGCCCCGGTTATGCCATCACACTGCGTGTTGAACTCACCCCAGAGTCCGCATCAACTGCAGGTCTTGCTCAAGCAGTCAGCGACTGTGGCGCAGGACTAACTGCACTCGATGTCGTCGAGTCGAGCTACGAGCGCATGGTCGTGGACGTCACGTGCGACACCTCTGATGTTGATCACGCTGATCGCGTTGCCGAGGCCATCGCCGCGATTCCTGGCGCGACCGTTCGCAACGTCAGTGACCGCACCTTTTTGCTCCACCTCGGCGGAAAAATCGAAGTTCGCCCAAAGGTGCCACTTCGTACCCGCGATGACCTTTCCCGTGCTTACACCCCAGGTGTAGCTCGCGTATGTATGGCGATCGCCGAAGATCCAAATGACGCACGTCACCTGACCATCAAGCGCAACACAGTTGCGGTTGTTACTGACGGTTCTGCGGTTCTTGGTCTTGGCAACATTGGTCCGGCTGCCGCGCTTCCAGTGATGGAAGGCAAGGCCGCGTTGTTCAAGCAGTTTGCAGATGTTGATGCATGGCCAGTTTGTCTTGATACTCAAGACGTTGATGAAATCGTGCGTACGGTTCAGATTTTGGCTCCGCAATACGGTGGAATCAACCTCGAAGATATTTCAGCACCACGTTGTTTTGAAGTTGAAGCACGTTTGCGCGAACTTCTCGATATTCCGGTCTTCCACGATGATCAGCATGGCACCGCAATTGTTGTGCTTGCTGCATTGCAGAACGCACTCAAAATTGTGAACAAGCAACCCGAAGATTTGCGCATCATTTTGTCGGGTGCTGGCGCCGCAGGAACTGCTATTGCTCAGTTACTTATGGAAACTGGTGTCAAGACCATCATCGCTTTCGACTCAAAGGGTGCGGTGTACCCTGAACGTCCAGGCGGCAACAGCACTAGCACGTGGATGTTGGAAAACACCAACAAAGAAATCTTCACCGGCACACTAGGTGAATCACTTGCAGGTGCTGACGTATTCATTGGCGTGAGCGCTCCGAACATCATCACCGAAGCCGAAGTTGCAACTATGGCAGACAAGGCAATCGTGTTTGCGATGGCTAACCCAGACCCAGAAATTGATCCAGTGCTCGCTGCAAAGCACGCTGCGATTGTTGCAACTGGCCGAAGCGACTATCCAAACCAGATCAATAACGTGTTGGCATTCCCTGGAATCTTCCGCGGCTTGCTTGATGCTGGCGCATACAAGATCACGACAGCGACCTTGATTGCTGCGGCTCAGGCCATTGCTAGTTGTGTGAAGCCAGAACAGCTCAACCCAAGCTTTATCGTTCCTAGCGTTTTCGATCCAAATGTTTCCAAGAAGGTCGCAGCCGCTGTGCAGCGAGTGGCCGAAACTGGCAAATAACATCCTGTAAGTAAGGGCCCTGACGTCAACGGCGTCAGGGCCCTTACTTGTTAGCCAGGCAGTTTCCTAAAGACTTATCGTGACTTACTTAAATGTGTCGTCATGAATGTGAGTGAGTCATTGATCTTCTTATTCCAAGCAACTCGAGCTGCCTCGAAATTACGAGCTTGGAGCTGGCGATAGATTTCTGAATCATCGGCAACCATGTCATCAATGGAATAAAAATACGAGAAACCCATTACGGCAATGTAGATACGTAATTGCTTTGCCAAGATGTTGAACATCTGTGGAATGTTGCGCATGCCGGATGCTTGCGCGATGACATCTTGGAAATGTAAATCAGCATTTCCTGTTTCGTAAGAGTTTCCGGTCTTTCCTGTTGCGATGACATGCTGGAGCGCATTGTTGACAGCCTGGAAATCAAAAGCAGAGTTTTCAATCGCACGGCGCAAAATCTCGGTGCCAAGCGCACGTCGAGCTGCGTAAATATCTGCGATGTCACTTCGTTTCGGAGTAGGGACGAGTACGCCGCGAACCGGGTGATGGTCTACCAGACCTGATGAAGCAAGAGCCCGCAATGCATCGCGAGTTTGATTGCGAGTGGTGTGCAATGCCGCGGCAAGTGACGATTCGGTAATGCGATCGCCTGCCGCAAGTTTTCCGTCCCATACCAAGTCAACAATTTTTTCGAAGACTTGATCGGCAACTATTTGTTGAGATGAACGCAGGCTAGTAATTCGTGACTTCGATCGTTGAGTGTTCGCTGTTACTGATTGTTGAGCAATCCACAAAAAGTCTTGTGATGATTTCTTTACCCAAACAATTAAGTCCTGATGCAGTCGCTGTAAATTTCCCGCTGACGTTAAATGTGCATTATGAATCAGAGGTATGAGCAATGATTGCCAATGATTGGCAGGAACCTGCACGTATGTGATGTGAACCGGTAGCGCACTCGGCCGCTGACTTGTACCAATGGCAAAGTTACTCATGCCAAACGGCGCCTGCGTAACGAAATGTTCCGACAACGACATGGTTGATTCGTCACTGGAATCTTGAACGAGTAAACCAGCAAGCATGGTTTGTAACGCAATGCGTCGAGGTGAACGCATTGCTCGCCCGTGATCGAGCAAGCCAGCGACTTGAGTAGTTGCTTTACTCGATGCGCGCGCGAGTAAGAGCCCGTGCCCGTGCGAATAATTCACGGCAAGCAATTCCATGTCACTCGGCAGCGCGATGTTAGTCCCGGCAGTGAAGTATTTTCGCCAGGTACGAGCAACAAATGATTGGCTGGTGCCGACGAGTTCAGCGAGATCTACCGAAGTCCAGCGCGGGCCAGAAAGTCGCAAGGGCGCCGCCAAAACAGCCTTTTCAGATACATCCATAGTTGCTCTTGGCTCAGTCACAGCAACAGATTATCGCCTAATTGACTTGATGACTTAGAAAGTGTCTAAAAACTCTCGTACGCCTTTTGTTCCAGCCAGCGCCTACCTATCGTTGCCCTAGAACCTCTGAGAAAAAGGTAGGAACTAGATGCATGACGTGATTGTTGTTGGCGGCGGCCTGGCCGGCCTAAGTGCTGCGTGGGAATGTCGCGACAAAGACTTTTTGCTCCTCGAAGCCGGCGATCGATTTGGTGGACGTATCAAGTCTGAAAAGCGTGGCGACTACTGGCTCAATGTTGGTGGCCACGTGTTTAGCGGTCCTGGTTCCGAAACTGCTCGTATCGCTGATGAAGTCGGTGTTGAAATTCGTGCCATCGATGGTCACCTCGCGGGACTTGCGATGAATGGCGCCCTGTTAACAAGTGGTGCTGTCGAGCTGTACCCATTCCGTATTCCGATGTCATTCAAAGATCGCTTCCAACTTTTTAAGTCCGGCATCAAAGTACGCGCTGCAGTTTTGTACTACTCGCGACTTTCGAAGCGTCGCGCAGGTGAATCGTATTGGGATTTGCAAAACCGCATTTACAACTACAAGAACGATCAGACCTTCGAAGATTTCGTTGGCAAGACTTCCGGCGATGCAATGGCTATGTTCGGCGCCACTGTTACTCGCTCAGCTGGTCGTGTTAACGAAGTTGCTGCAGGCACCGGTATTGGCTACTTCAAAATTGTGTGGGATCGCAGCCCAAGTTTGGGTAACAGCATCTGGGGTGGCGCCTCGGTTTTGCCAGAAACTATCGGTTCACTTCTGGGGGACCGCGCAAAGTTGAATTCACCTGTCAAGCAAGTAGTTATTCACGATGACCACGTAGAAGTGACGTACACGGATGCAACGGGTGAGCACACTGTTCAAGCCCGCCACGTTGTCATGGCGACCATCGCTTCGGTCACTCACCAGTTGCTTAAAAATGCGCAACTAGACCTGATGGACGCACTTGGTCAAATTAAATACGGCCCATACATCGCTGGCGCATTCCTGACCAACGAAGACAAGGCAGTGTGGGACAACAGCTACGGCATCGCTTCGCCAAAGCGTTCGTTCACGATTTTCACGAACCAAACCAGCGTTGTGCGTAGCGCCGAAAAGCAGCGCGCAAAGGGCAGTTCAATTTTCGTTTTCACAGCAACCGATTGGGCTTACAAACTACTCGATGCTGACGAAGAAACGATTCTCCAGACGTACTACAAAGATCTCAATGAGATTTTCCCTGGCTTCTCGGACACGGTTGTCGAACATCAAATTATGAAGTGGCACCAAGGTCAGACTTTTAATTTCCCAGGTCGAGCAAAGCTCCAACCAATTTTCACGCGGGATAACGGTCGGGTGCATTTGGCTGGCGACTTCTTGGGAACGATGTACACCGAGACAGCAATCACCACAGGAACTCTTGCGGGAACGCAAGTAAAAGCAAAACTAGCAACAGATAATTCGTAATCACCAATAACAAGAATGGAAAACTGATGAAACTCACCGGTCTATACGTACCAGTCATCACGCAATTTGATGCTGCTGGCGAAGTTGAACTTGGACTTGTTCAGGAATGGACAGAACTACTTTTGTCGCACGGTGTCGATGGCATTGTTGCCGTTGGAACAACCGGCGAAGCTTATGCACTCAATCTCGACGAGCGCGCAACTGTTGCTAACGCAATCGTTAAGCAGGTTGCTGGTCGCGTTCCAGTTCTTGCCGGCGTTGGCGGCATGTCGACTCGTGAAGGTATCGCTCACGCACTCATCGGCAAAAACGCTGGTTGCGATGGCCTCATGATTGCTTCTCCTGCTTACTCCGTTCCAACTCAGGATGAAATCGCAACTCACATGCAAGAAGTCGTTGACGCTGCTGGAATCCCGGCTGTTCTTTATGATTACCCAGGTCGCATCGGCGTATCAATTGAAGCCGAAGCCATGGACGTGCTTGCCGAGCATCCACTCATCGTTGGCATCAAGGAAGCATCTGGCGATCTCTCGCGCATCGATATGCTCAAGAAGTACGACGGCAAAATCGATATCGTGTGTGGCGCTGACGTTGATTCAGTGTCATTCTTTGCTGCTGGCAGCACGAGCTGGATTGCTGGCGCAGGCAACGCGTTGCCAAAGGCTCACCTTGGCATCTTGAATCCAGAAACTCGTGAAGAGGCATACGCAGCTGTGAAGCCAATTCTTGAGTTCGTTGAATCAGGTCGTTACATCGCACGCACCAAGGCGCTGATGACTGTTCTTGGCGTGCCGAGCAACAATGCTCGCGGCCCGTTGAAGCCAATCGAAGAAAGTGCCCTCGATGAACTTCGCGCGCTCGTTGCAGCAGCCGGCGAATGGGCTCCATCGCTTGTCTAACTCTTAGCGCTCTAACCGCGCGCTTTCCCGAATGCCCTGTAGCCGGTGTCGCTACGGGGCATTTGTGGTTCTCTCGGACGCTTAGCCACTAAGTGTGTCGGCAAAAAGCCCGTGGTTAATGGGGGAATCCGACTTGACATTATTTAGTTGAAAGTTAAACTAAAGTAATTGAACCTTCAACTTTCTAGGAGAACTAATGGCAGATCTAGCCGCAATTGCCGGTACATGGGCAATTGATCCATCGCACTCACGTCTTGGCTTCGAAGCACGTCACGCAGTCATCACAAAGGTCCGCGGTCACTTCGCAGACTTCACCGGCACCGTTGTTGTTGGCGCCGATCTCGCATCATCAAGCGTTGTTGTAGATGCAAAGCTTGACTCAATCGACACCGGTTCAGCAGACCGCGACGGTCACCTCAAGAGCGCTGACTTCTTCGATGTTGAAAACACCAACGTACTTTCATTCAAGTCAACCGACATCAAGGCTGATGGCGATGACTTCATCGTTACTGGCGACCTCACCATCAAGGACGTCACCAAGAGCGTTGAACTCAAGGTAGAAGCAACCGGCACCGCAACCGATCCATTCGGCAACGTGCGCGCAGGTTTCGAAGGCTCAGCTGAAATCAACCGCAAGGACTTCGGTCTTACCTGGAACGTAGCTCTCGAAGCTGGCGGCCTTTTGGTAAGCGAAAAGATCAAGTTGCAGCTCGACATCTCGGCTATCAAGCAGGCATAAGTTTGCTGGCGAGTTTTAACTCTTAAAACAGCGAAGGCCGGCTTCCACAATCGTGGAGGTCGGCCTTTGGTGTGTACTGGTGATTAGCCAGCTAGTGCGTCACGGAAGCGGTCCATGACGGAACGGCGAGAGACGTCGTTGCCGAACTTCTCTGCCTTGAATGATCGCACGATTGATGGAATCTGACCGGTACGGTCTTCGGCGATTGCATTGTTGATGTAGATCGCGTAACTAACCTGAAGATCATCCTGGCTTAGTTCTTTGACCATTTTCTTGTCATCCGCTTTGTGAGCGAGACTCATTTTTTCCTCCAAATACGCGGGTTTTGCGTACTTTTATTGTGACACAGGAAAGTTACCAAAACGTTACCAAAAGGTATGCTGTGAACGAACAAGGCTGTGAGCCTGCCCACAGCGCGACCTGAACTGACTTGCCGAGACGCGAGTAGCATTGCTGAACATGACGCAGTCTCAAGAGCACCTCACACATATTGACGCCGATGGCAATGCCCACATGGTTGATGTGGCTGACCGCGAAGTTACGGTACGAACGGCCAGTGCGTCGGGTCGTGTTCTGTTGAGCCCAACCGTCGTTGCCATGTTGCGAGACAACACAGTGCCCAAAGGCGACGTACTTTCAACGGCGCGTATTGCGGGAATCATGGGCACCAAGCGCACTCCTGATCTCATCCCGTTGTGTCATCCCATTGCTGTTCATGGGGTGAACGTTGAGTTGGCTACCCATGACTTTGGTGTTCACATCGAAGTGACCGTAAAAACGGCTGATCGCACAGGTGTTGAGATGGAGGCACTCACTGCGGTTTCTGTTGCGGCGCTCACTGTCATCGACATGGTCAAGGCAATTGACCCAGGTGCTCAAATCACAGATGTTGGTGTGACTGAAAAAGATGGCGGTCGCAACGGATTGTGGACGCGCTAACTCATGACAACGCGAACCGCAGCAGTCATCACGGCGAGTAATCGTGCAAGCCTTGGCGTGTACGAAGACACCAGTGGTGAAATCTTGCGCGCTGGTTTACTCGAGCTTGGATATGACGTTGCTCCAACCACAGTAATTCCGGACGACATCGAACAGATTCGAGCCGCCATTAAAAAATCACTCGCTGACAACATCGACTTGATTGTCACAACCGGCGGCACTGGAATTTCGCAACACGATGTCACGCCCGAAGCGACAACTCCGCTCATAGAGCGATTGCTACCAGGGATCCCTGAAGCATTGCGTGCATATTCACGCGACAAAGTCCCAACGGCTGACTTAACCCGTGGCGTAGCTGGCGTGACCGGCTCATCACTGATCATCAACTTGCCTGGTTCTCCTGGCGGCGTGCGCGATGGACTTGTCATTATTGAGCGATTAGCTGCGCACGTACATGACCAAATTGCTGGCGTAGACCACTCACCATCTGCTTAGATTCGGATGCTTCGGCGCCACCAACTCACTCCATGTGACAGATTAGGCATGTGAGTTTGGGATTAGTGACGCGAACAGCTGAGCGTAAAAAGCAACGCGAGCTGCGCAAAATGAAGATGGTTGCGTCTAGTTTCTTTTTGGTTTCAGCAATTGTCTTTGTCGTGGCGTTGCGGGCAGAAAATAATGGTGGCCCATCATGGAGTGGCTACGTGCGAGCCGCTGCCGAAGCAGGCATGGTTGGCGGCATCGCAGATTGGTTTGCAGTAACGGCCCTTTTTCGTCACCCACTGGGTATTCCTATTCCACACACCGCAATCATTCCCAAGCGCAAAGATGCAATCGCCGAGGGTTTGAGCGAATTTGTCAGTGCTAACTTCCTGAGCGAAGATGCAGTTCGCGACAAGTTGACGAGCGCTCGCATCTCGCTACGTGTAGGCGAATGGTTGAGTCAGCCCGCGAATGCGCAAGCACTAACTCGTGATCTTTCTACCGGTGTGGCTTGGCTGACTGAGCTCGGAGACGATGACCAGATTGCTGCAGTCATCGAAGAGCAGTTCTTGCGTATCGCCGATAATTTTGATGTTGCAACTCCGCTGGCAGCACTCGTCGATCGCATCATTGCAAACGAGGCATACAGTCCAGTTGTTGACTTGCTCGCAGAAACTCTGGAGCACCGTTTAGTAAGTGATCCGCAACGAGCTCAGGCTTGGTTCGACGAACAGTTGCCTCGCTGGCTGCCGGGATTTGGCAAGGAACGCGTGGGCGAGTGGGTTTATGGCCACCTCATTGATTGGACCGTTTCGGTTCGCGAAGATTCCACCCATCCAATTCGTAAGTGGGTTGAACGAGGCCTTGTTGAACTCGCTCAAAACTTGCGAAATGACCCGGCGCTCAACGCACGTGTTAACGAAATCAAGATGCAACTTGTGGTGCGCGGTGAGATTCGCCAAACCGTTTCCGACTTGTGGATTTCAGCGAAGAATACGTTGAATGAGGATGCCCAAAATCCCGAAAGCCCGATGCGTGTGAAGGCTACCGAGTTGCTTGTGGGATTTGGTGCGCGACTTACCAATGATGCAACGCTGCGGGCGACGATTGATTTAGCAATTGAAAACGTTGCTGGACATGTAGTTGATAATTATTGCGATGAAATTGCCGGCATCATCACCGACACGATTGCGCGTTGGGATGCATACGATACGTCGCGCAAAATCGAATTACATGTCGGTCGCGATCTGCAATTCATTCGAATCAACGGCACAGTTGTTGGCGCGCTCGCCGGACTCGTGATTTATTCAATTGGTCAACTCATCGCTCGCTAAAACGCAGCGCGACTGAGACGGTCGCGAATTGCTTCAGCTAACCCTTCGTCGGTTGGTTCCACGACATAAATATCGGCGAGGCCAAGTTCGTCGGCTTTTCGTAACGAGGCGTACAAAGTCGCTGCAAAGTCATCGATGGTGAGCGGTTCACTGAGTCGCGTGAGACCGGCAGGAGTAGCAACTTCTTTAAAGGCAATGAGGCCGCCACTAGGGACCGCGGTTAGCGCTGATTGGTCAACGAGATGCACTGTGGCTGATGGCGAATAGTGCGACGACAAGGCACCTGAAACGCGAGGCGCATCAGCGATTGATTCTTTTACTTCGAGCCCAGTAATTTCAGTAATCATTTTTCGAGTAATGCCACCAGGCCGAAGTACAACAGGTGCCTGGCCAGTTGCAAGGACGATGGTGGATTCAACGCCAACTCCAGATGGGCCGCCGTCCAAGATGACTCCTTGATGAGAATCAAGGTATGCACCCAGATCATTGTCGACATGTTGTGCCGTTGTCGGCGAGACGTGACCGAATTTGTTTGCACTTGGTGCAACAACACCGTGCACACCTTGAGCTGCGAGTTGTTCGAGGACGGTCAATGTGAGTGGATGGTTCGGCACTCGAACAGCAACGGTGTCTTGGCCGCCCGTGATGTCGTCTGTAGCCAAGGCCGTGCGGGGACCAACGAGTGTTAAAGGTCCGGGCCAACATTGCTTGGCCAGTTCGTTGGCCCAGGTTGGCAGCTCAGTGATCCATTGTCGAGCTTGTTCGAGTGATGCCACATGCACAATCAACGGATGGTCAGTGGGCCGTCCTTTAGCCTCGAATACTTGCGCAACAGCCGATGCATTGCTCGCGTTTGCTCCAAGGCCGTAAACAGTTTCCGTTGGAATTGCGCACAAGTGCCCATCTGCAAGAGCAGCAGTTGCCACTAAGGGATCAGTGACAATCACGAGTTACCCCCACCAGAATGCGCACGCAATTGCCACATAGAGAGCGAGTAAGGCAGCGCCTTCAAACCAGGTTGATTCGCCATCTTCGACCACGATGACCGTAATTAATGTCGCAAGGACGAGCGCAGCAAGCAACATTGGCGCAAGAACCAACGTGAATGTTGCGGCGCCTACAAGCGGCGCTGCTAGTGCAATAAGTGGAGCCACGATCATCGCCACTTGAACCGGCGACTGCAAAATTACTTGAAGTGCGAACTCTGGCTGATTGCGAGCACACAGTTGAATGCCAACGACATTTTCAACAGCATTACCTGCGATAGCCACAATGATGAGACCTGCGAATGTTGCATTGATGTTGAGTGAATCCATCGCCGGCGACAATGCAGCGACGAACCATTCAGAGACAAACGCCGATGCGATTGCTGTGCCTGCGAGCAGTGACAGGCCTAGGGCTAACGACCAATTACCATGATGTTCGGTTTCACTACGGGCAGCTATTGCCTCGATCGAAGGAGTAGTTGGGCCTTTTCCAGTCTTCAAAATATCTGGCAGCGAAGCCACAAACAAAGTAATGAGCAACAAAGAAATCACAATCGTGATTGTTCGTTCGTGGCCTTCGGCTGGCGTATGCAAGGTACTTGTCAAAGTTGGAATGGACAGGATTGCCACGCTGAGCATCAACATCAAACCAAGCTGACGGCTTGCAGATTGATTGAATCGTTGTGGACCGTGCTTGAGTCCGCCGACGAGATACGCCAAGCCAGCGACTAACAAAACATTGGCAAGCACCGAGCCGACAATCGTTGCTTTGACAACGTCATACAGACCCGCTTTGAGTGCAAACATGATGACGAAAATTTCTGGCAGATTTGCCAGGAATGATTGCAAAACTCCGGTCGCACCAGGACCAAGCTTGTCGCCGATAGCTTCAACGCATCGACCGACCAAGCTCGCGAGTGCTGCGAGTGCAACGCCAGCGGCAAGGAATGCCACAATCGGCCCATTCGAATTGTGAAAAACGCCAGCAGCAATGGTGGCTGCTACGCCAATCGCGATGAGTTTGCGATCGCTACTCGAAAACGAACCTGAGGTGTGTGGCGCCTGCGCGACTTTTGGGGCGGCTCGTCGAGCGCCACCGGATTTCTTGCGATCAGTTTTACGATCGGAATTTTCGGCTGGCGTCGGATCAATGAGGCGACGTGACATGGTGTTTAGTCTAACGAAACGCCGATTGTTGAATCTATGCGCGAAATAAGGGCCTCGCGGATGGCTGTAGCCCGCACTGAGAATTCATTTTGCTTGTGCGCAAATTCCGCCCGGCCAGCTTCAGTTTCCACCGCAATAGGTGTAACGCCCAGAGGAGATAGATCGTACGGGGCGACTTGCATGTCCACTTCACGAATGTCTTTGGCCAACGCAAACGCATCGCGAACCAGATTACTGCCAATTACTGGCGCCAAAGTGAACGCGTGTTTATACAAATCCATGTTTGCATGCAGGCAACCTGGCTGCTCAATTCCAAACTGATCATCACGAGTTAGTTGAATTGGATTGAGTGGTCGTGCTTCATCAGTAAAGAATCTGAAGGCATCAAAGTGGGTGCAGCGCAGTCCCTGTTCGTCAATCGTTCGACGAATGTCGTCCTGGTTCAACCGGAGTGGCCAGGCATCGTGTCGCACATTGTTCTGTCCCAGCACCATGGCCCATTCGTGTAAGCCAAAGCATCCTGTTCGTGCGGGACGTGCAGCAGTGGCTGCAAGAAAATTTCTAATGTTGAGAAATTTTTCATGCGACTCATCGAGCCACTCGCCGCGAAGAGTTACGCGGCCTTCAGCGAATGAATAGTGACGATGATTAAAAAGTTCGTAATCTTCTTCCGTTGCTTGTAGTTCAAAACCAAAACCTGGATGCCATGTACGTAACTTTGCAGGACTGATGGGGTAATACTCGAATAGAAAATCATCAACTGGATGTTTTTCTTGTTGGGCTCGTCTGGAAAGACGCGGCTGTATCCACGGGTCTACGGCTAAATAGTGCGCGCTCGCAAGGTCATGCCATTCGGCAGCGGCGAGCAGTTCCATGCCTAAATCCTAGGTGTGCGGCAAGTGGGATTTGGTGTGTGAGGTCATTGCGAGTAACGATAGGTAGGTGAGTGAAGCCCCGAAACCAGAGTCGAAGGACGAGAAGTCTAAAGGCGCATTGCGTGAGCAACTGGCCAAATTGGAATTAGCTCCTGACCAAACTCGCGATGACATCGCGCCGAGTTCGCCTCGCGATCAAGAACTGTGGGACAACGTTCCTCCACATCACGGCTAGTTTGCCGTTGCTGCAACTGTCAGTGCGCCGTTTGATTTAGCTCGAGCCAATTGGCTGATTTCTGGAAAAGTCATACTGAGAACAACTGCAACTGTCTGCGAACTCCCTAACGAAAGTGCGCTGTGTGAAGCCTGGCTGGTAGCGAGCACAAGTGAGTGCGCGCTAATTTGTTCACCGCTTGCACTAAACACATCGACATGTGAGCCAATAGTTGCAATTGTCGAATCCGTTTGCGAGATGTCGATAGAGACGGCTTTGTGTTGGGCATCAAATGTTGCTGATAGGGCGTTTGTTAAAAGGTCCGAACGATTAATTGGTGTGCCGGCTTCCAAAGAATGTGAAAGAGCTTGACCAGTTACTTGCTCACTTTCGCTGATGGCACTGGGCCAACGCGAAGAGACAGGAATCGGTTTCACATCATTCTGGGTCAGGACATGGCCAGCGGGCAGATTGGAAGCAGCCGCAAGAATCGTTGCAGGTGATGTTGGTTTCACAACGTTCACTGCACTCAACACTGCAAGTGCGGCAAAAGTGGCAGCAAGTTCGCGACGAAACTGGATGATGAATGTGAGCGCCTTGAGTTTCATGGTGTCTAGAGCGTAGGCAGAACGCTCGGAATACCGCCATCGGTTGTCCACAGGTACGATATCGACTAGTGCTAACCCGTGACGACGAAAGGATGACATGCCTACCTATCAATACGTATGCGACTCATGTAACGAGCCGTTTGAAGTAGTCCAGTCATTTTCAGACGATGCGTTGACGGTGTGCCCAAACTGCAACGAGTCTTCATTGCGCAAGGTTTATGGTTCTGTCGGCGTGGTATTCAAGGGCTCTGGCTTTTACCGCAACGATTCGCGCGGAGCATCGTCTTCGGTTTCGACACCGTCGACGACAACAAGTGATTCCGCTGCAAAGTCAGCGGCTCCTGCGACAACGCCTGCACCAACGTCAACGCCGACTCCATCGAGTTAATGAAACGACTGGCGCTCGTTGCTGCAGTAGGAGCAATCATCGGCTCACTTTTGCGTTACTGCGTCGGTTTAGTTGTGCCTCATAGTGATGTCCTTGCGTGGCCATGGTCCACATTCATAGTCAATGTAGTTGGAGCTTTCATTATTGGCGCGATTGCAAATGTTCCGTCCGTGATGAATAACGAGCAACGTCGACATTTTGTTATTACGGGAATGCTCGGTGGATTTACTACTTTTTCTGCGTTCGCCGTCGAAACAATTCAGTTACAAGGTGCGTTGGCTTTCGCCTATGTCGCTGCAACTTTTTTTGTTGGAGTATGTGCAACGCATTTAGGTAGCAAGGTCGTTAAGTCATGAGCATCGCAGACTTAATTTTTGCTGCTGCAATCGGCGGAGTTTTGCGATTTTTCATTGAGTACCGCTGGCCTCCCATTGGATCCAGCGCATTTCCACGGGCAACCCTTTCAGTCAATGTCATTGGTTCGTTCATACTCGGTTTACTCGTGCATGCACCGAGCGATATTCGAGTGATGTTCGGAGTAGGGCTATGTGGGGCGCTAACAACATTTAGTGGCGTGAGTCTGCAGATCCATCGCCGCCTGAAAGCCGGAGCCTGGAGTTCTGCCGCGTTCTACGTAGTAGTCATGCTCACTGCGGGACTCCTCGCAGCCATGATTGGAATTGATTTAAGCTCGCACGTTTTCTGACAAACGTATGACGCGTGACGGCGTCACGATGACGTCCACGTATTGATCAAGTTCGTCGTGTGGCACGGTGTCATCGACTTCGTCATCAAAAACAATCACGATGCGTAGCGGCCCACCAACGGAATGCGGTGGAATCGTCGCAAGTGCTCGGTCGTAGTACCCGGCACCCCGACCAAGTCGGCTACCGTCCAGTCCGGCACGTAATGCTGGAATGATCAATGCTGTTGCACTGCTGAGTGCAAAGTGTGAGTCTTCCTCTGGTTCGAGCACGCCATAGTTGTTCTTCGCTAGGTCGTTGCCATCTTGACCCCACGCCAATTGGCGCGCTGGAAGCATGATCGGCAAATAGGGGACTCGATCAATCTTCTTCAACTCTGCGCGCAATGCATCCGTTGGCGGCTCATTATCCATTGATACGTAACACGTCACATTTCCCTTGCGCGTGATGGATGCCCAGTCGTGTGACGCCAATCCGGCCTCGGCCACTTCGCGTTCGATCGCAGTCCGTGCATTACGTGATGCAACGGAGGCATTTCGCGCATCCAGTTTCGTATCAAAGGTCATATGTACAACTCTAAGCAGGTTTGAGCATTGGATTCCAAAGAGTTCCTGCGTCTTGCTCTAAAGTCGTTGTATGACATCACAGCGACCAATCGTCAAGGCCGTGGTTCCAGTTGCTGGGCTGGGCACTCGATTCTTGCCAGCGACGAAGGCCACTCCCAAGGAAATGTTGCCTGTCGTTGACAAGCCCGCGATTCAATATGTTGTCGAAGAAGCTCAAGCCGCAGGAATCATTGATCTACTTTTTGTTACCGGTCGTAATAAAGATGCATTAGAAAATCACTTCGATCGCGCGCCAAACCTTGAACATGCTTTGCTCGATAAGGGAGCAACTGCTCTTCATGACGAGCTCATGCGAATCGCCGAACTCGCTCACATTCATTACGTTCGTCAAGGCAACCCACTTGGACTGGGACATGCGGTCAGCATGGCAAAGTCTCACGTTGGTGATTCGCCATTCGTTGTGATGCTTGGCGATGACTTGATTGATTCCCGAACTCCGATCTTGCCAGCGATGATCGAGGCGTATGAAAAGCACGGCGGCTCGATCTTGGCGCTCATGGAAGTTCCGGAATCTGAAATTCATTTGTATGGCTGTGCTGCTGTAGAGCCAACAGATAATCCTGATGTTGTTCGAGTTACCGGACTCATCGAAAAGCCGCACATCAGCGAAGCGCCAAGCAACCTAGCTGTTATCGGCCGCTACCTATTGCAGCCAGAGATTTTTGACGTGCTTGCCGAGCAAGAGCCAGGCCGCGGCGGCGAAATCCAACTAACGGACGCATTGGCGAAATTGGCCGAAGCACCAGAACTTGCAGGCGGAGTTCATGCTGTCATTTTCCGCGGACGTCGCTATGACACCGGTGACAAACTTTCGTATCTCAAGAGTGTTTTCCAAGTTGCATTAGATCGCGAAGATGTTGGACCCGATTTACGCGCTTGGATTACTTCGTACCTAGCAGGCAATGTCTAATGCGGTCAGCCTCAGAACATCTTGAGATTGTTTTAGCAAACGCAGCGGCAAGTGAGCCACTCGAAGTTGGACTACTCGGCGCCGTTGGATGCGTGCTTGCCGAAGATGTGACTATCGAAGATGACAATGGCACTCATACGTTGCTGGCTCGCGGCACAACAATTGCAGCGCGACATATTGCATTGATTGCAGCTGCCAACTTGGGACGTGTCATGGTTCACCCCAAGCCACGTGTGGTTGTACTGACTGTTGGTTCAGAGCTTGTTGATCCAGGCTCGCACGAAGATGCACACCCAGACATCAATGGAATAGCACTCACGGCCGCTGCAACTGCGGCTGGGGCTATGACGTTTCGCGTTGGCCCGCTTGCGAGTGACTCGGACAAAGTTCGCGCCTCAATCGAAGATCAGTTGGTTCGTGCCGACATCATCGTGGCTGCGTGCGGAATGTCTGCGGGTGACTATGACTTGCTGACCTCGGTATTGCGAGAACTTGGCAAAGTCGAATTCACTCACGTCGCAATGCAGCCAGGTGGTGCTCAAGGCTATGGCGTAATCGGACCAGATTCGACGCCTATCTTTGTATTGCCTGGAAGCCCGGTCGGGGCATTGTTGTCATTTGATGTCTTTGTTCGACCGCTGATTCGTCGTTTAATGGGCCACACCACACTGAATCACAAAATGCTTGAGGCAACTTTGGAATCAGATGTAACGTCAAACAAGGCAGAGACTCGTTACGTTCGTGGGCAGTTGTCTTCGAAAGGTGGCATCTTCTCTGTGAAGTCACTCGAAGGCAGTGAAGCTCACCCCTTGTCTGGTCTTGGCATTGCAAATGCGTTAATTGTTATCCCGCCTGGCACTGAAAAAATCTCGCAAGGCAAGACCGTCACCGTCATGTGTTTGGACGACACTGACGAATGAGTCAACCGCATTGGCCAGTCACTCTCACACATGGTGATGTGAGACTTCGACCGTTGCGTGCGCGTGACGCTCGTCGGTGGCAAGAACTGCGACTTGAAAACGAATCGTGGCTCGTTGAGTGGGAGGCCACATCGCCTCTCCCAGCGATTGAGCAGGCACCTACTTTTCGACAAGTTGCTCGAAATATGCGCAAGGAAGCGCGTCGTGGCCAATGCATGCCATTTGTCGTCGAGTACAAAGGCAATTTTGTTGGCCAACTCAATGTCAACAACATTGTGTATGGCGCATTACGCGAGGCAAGCTTTGGCTATTGGATTGATGAGAAAGCATCTGACAAAGGCATCATGACGACAGCTGCTGCGCTGGTGACTGACTATCTCTTGCTTACGATGAACTTGCATCGCGTTGAAATTGCAGTTCGTCCAGAGAACGTCCCGAGTAATCGTTTGATTCAGCGTTTGGGATTTAATTTCGAAGGAATTCGTCCTAAGTTCTTGCACATTAATCACGCATGGCGCGATCACAACATTTATTCGATGTTCCAAGAGCAGATGAATGGACCACTGACTGCGAAGCTTCCGACCTACTTAAAGTAGTGCGACACGTTCGGGTATAACGGTGTGGATACGAGGTTTTTGCCATATATGCCCGTACCGTAATGAGACATGACCGGTCTTCTCTATCTCATTGTGGTGGGTATGTGGGGTCTGGTTTTCGTTCCGATTTATTTGAAAAATCACGATCGGGAACAACTTGAAAGCGAATTAATCGCTGATGAAGGTTCAGTCCAACAGCCCAAGTGGCGTTGGGCACGACGCGAAGCTCCGACTCCTCGCCAACGTGCGTTCATTCGACGTCGTCGAGTGTTCATGGGTTTGTTGACCATGTTGATTGCAACAACTGTTGCTGGACTGACCGGCCACATTTCTTTGGTGTGGGTCGTTATTCCGGTTGCGCTGAATTTGAGTTTTGTAGGTCTTGCAGCTGCTGCCGCCAAGAAGCAACCGATAGCACGTCCGCTTGCTCCTCAAGCTGCGGTGGCAACCCCAGTAGCGGCGCCATTTACACCGACTGTGGCCACTCCAGTGGCGCAACGTAGACCAGAAACCCAAGCAGACGCAGCCAAGCCGCGTACGTGGAAGCCAGTTGAGTCGCCTCTTCCTTCGTATGTAACTGCCGATCGTGCCAGCGCATTTACCCGTGGTATCGAAGCTGACAAGCCATGGACGGCACAAGAGATGTTGGAACAGGCAGCAGTATTGCGCGAAGAACGTGCCGAACGAATCCGCCAAGCACAACAGCGACTCGAAGAAGCGCGTGCGATGGCAATGGAAAAGGCGCGTCGCGCAGCATTAGCCGCTAATCAAGTTTCCGACATCTCGCGTGACAAGCGTGCCGTCGGCGAATAGCCACTTAAGCATTTTCGTTCTTTATCTACCTGGCGTCATTTTCATCAGGCAACGCTAGGGAATAGTCTGTAAAGCGGATGCGTTTCAAAGGATGTGAACCTCGCCGTGATTGCCACCTACAAAGTCTTGGGGATGACGTGTAGTCACTGTGTTGCTGCTGTCACAAGCGAGTTAATGGCAGTTCCTGGCGTTTCGAATGTTGATGTCAACCTTGAGACCGGCGATGTGGTCGTCACCGCTACTCGCGACATCAATCGTGAGACTGTGAATTCAGCAATTGACGAAGCTGGATATGAGTTAGCCGAATAGCAATGGCAATTCGCGAAGTTGAACTCAGCGTCGGAGGAATGACCTGCGCTTCGTGTTCACGGCGTGTTGAACGAGCGCTAACCAAAATCGAAGGTGTTGAAGCGGCGGTCAATTACGCGACCGGCTTGGCAAATGTTCAGGTTTCATCTGCAGCCACGGATGCGGATCTCATTCGTGCGGTAGAAAAAACGGGTTACACCGCCGCACCGCGAGTGCAAGGTGAAAAGTTCGAAACGCACTCCACTTTGCGTCGCCGACTTGTTGTATCTGCACTACTTACAGTTCCTGTGATGGCAATGTCGATGTCAGTCAGTCTGCAGTTTGCTGGCTGGCAAAAAGTCGCAGCCGTGTTAGCCACGCCTGTTGCGGTGTGGGGGGCGTGGCCTTTTCATCGAGCAGCCGTCATTAACGCCAGGCATCGACAAGTCACGATGGATACGTTGGTCAGTATCGGTGTGGCTGTTTCGTATGTGTGGTCAATGTGGGCATTGCTTTTCACAGCAAGCGGCAAGTCAGGAATGACGATGCCGATGCAGTGGCTGCCACACACGTCCATTGCGATGCCCGATCTTTATTTTGAAGTTGCAGCATCCGTCACTTCTCTAGTTTTGTTGGGAAAGTATCTAGAATCACGAGCCCGTGAACAGTCACTGGAGGCCCTCGAACGCTTAGCAAGTTTGAATCCAAAACATGCTCTTGTGCTCGTAGACGGCAAAGAAGTTGATACGCCAATTGAGCACGTCAAGGTCGGTGACATCGTGCGAGTCATTGCAGGCGCCCAAATTCCTGTTGATGGCAAAGTACTTAACGGCGCAGGTCATGTCGATAAATCCCTCATCACAGGCGAGTCGGCACCACAAGAAATTCACGAGGGAAGCACGGTAATTGGCGCAACTGTTTTGATTGACGGTGTCGTCACCATCGAAGCTAGCGCTATCGAGCGCGACAGTGTTTTATCGGGAATGTCTCGGCTGGTGCATCAAGCGCAAGGCAGCAAGGCCCAAGTGACGAAACTTGTTGATCAGGTTTCTGCGATATTCGTTCCATTGGTACTTGTGCTGGCCGTGGGAACGGCAGCCGCTTGGTTCGTGCATACTCATGATGCAGCTTTGGCAATGACGATTGGGATCGCTGTCCTCGTGATTGCCTGCCCATGTGCTCTGGGACTTGCCACACCTACCGCGATTTTGGTGGGCACCGGACGAGGCGCACAACTTGGCATTGTGATTCGCGGCGCGGTTGCGCTAGAGGCAAGTAGCGCAATCGACACCATCATGTTGGATAAAACTGGCACGCTCACACTCGGTGCCATGAGTGTGACACATGTCGAATCCTCGATTCCCGACAACGAGTTATGGCCAATCATATGTGCCTTGGAATCAAGTGTTGCTCATCCAATTGCGACCTCGCTGATTTCGCACGCCGAAACCCTAGGGTTCCACGCTGCGGATGCCTCGCACATCATCACCGTTGCTGGCTCTGGCGTACAAGGTCGAGTGGAAGGTCATCCTTGTGCAATTGGTTCCATCGCCTGGCTTGGATTACCCGAAGGAAACCTTAAAGTTGCCGCGGATCGGTGGGCACAACTCGGCGACAGTCTTGTAGTTGTTTATCGCGATGCCTATGCAGTCGCAGTCGTTGCAGTGGCCGATGCCATTGGCGAAACTAGCAAGGATGCCATCGCACATTTTCGGGCAATGGGAATCAATCCAGTCGTCCTGTCGGGCGATCACGAAGCTGCGGTTGCGCATGTTAGTCAACAACTAGGCGTTACTGAATTTCATGCATCGTGTTCACCTCAGGACAAACTCGAGCGCATTGCCGACGCGCAACTTAACAACCATGTCGTTGCGATGGTTGGTGACGGTGTCAATGATGCTGCCGCTTTAGCAAAGGCTCACTTGAGCTTGGCGATGGGCACTGGCACAGATGTTGCAGCAAGCGCAGCCGATATCGTTTTATTGCGATCGACCATGGCTGCTGCCGTGGATGCACTGTCATTGGCGCGAGCCACTATGAAAACAATCAGGCTCAATTTATTCTGGGCGTTCGCCTACAACATTGCGGCTATTCCGCTTGCGATGTCGGGTCGACTTGGTCCAATCGTTGCCTCTGCAGCGATGGCGTTCTCGAGCGTCTTTGTTGTGACGAACAGTTTGCGCTTGCGCAATTTCAAGTCGATCGAACTTTAGATCCAACTTGGTAGCCACATGCGCAGCTGCCACATGTCGTATGTCAATGATTGGCCGACGAGAATTGGATAAAAGAACGCAGTGAGTAATGCAACGGCGCCAATAGTTGCAACCATTGGCCAATTCCATGTGTCGTCGTTCTTTTTGCGATGCGTCACTAAATGCAGAGCCAGCGCGCAAGCCATCGCGGTAAATGGAATGAAGACGACACTGTAAAACGTGAATGTTGTTCGCTGTATGTAAATCAACCAAGGTGCCCAGCCTGCAAGGAAGCCGGCAAGAATCGGGAGCGCTGCTGGATGACGACGTCGGGCAATGAGCCAGGCCATGACGCCCAACGCAACCACGCCACCCCACCAAATCAAAGGATTGCCTAAAGGAATAACTTCTTGTGAGCAGCTATCTGATCCACATGTTGACGCTGTTTCGTAAAAGAAACTAGTTGGACGGATCATGAATGGCCACGTTAGGGGATTGGCTTTATAGCTATGGGCACTCGTTAAGTGAGTATGAAAGTTGTACATGTCTTGGTGATAATGCAAAAGCGCTGCAAGTGGCTGCGGTAAAGGTGAGTCACCCGACCAGTCACGATTCCAGCCACCCTTTGTTCTAAACCAACCAACCCATGACGCAATGTACATGGCGACGATAGCTAGGGGCATGAGTAACGCGGGCAAGAAATCTCGGATTACCCAATTTTTCGTAGCGGTGATTTCAATTCGTTCCTGGCGCGCCTGCCAATCCCAGAACAGCATCAATAGTCCGAATACCAAAGCAAAATATATGCCACTCCATTTTGTGGAAACTGCGCAGCCCAAGAAAAACGTCATCCAAACTCGTGGCTGACGAACTCCGCGCGCGAACTCAGTACGCATCCGATTGTGATCGCGGTCAAGAATGAGACATGCAAACGCACAAATGATGAAGAAGCTAAGCGGTGTGTCGAGTAGTGCTGTTCGACTCATGGTGATGTGCAAGCCATCGAATGCCAAAAGCAATCCTGCAGTCGTACCAATGACGTTTGAATGTGTGAGACGGCGTGCCACGCGCGCTGTGATCAGGATGCTGGCAATACCGAGAACCGCCATCATGATGCGCCACCCAAATGGTGTTGCACCAAACATGTGCTCACCAAAACCGATAATCCATTTACCTAGCGGTGGATGAACGACGTACGACGCGCCGCCTTGAAAAATGTCAGTGCTTCCTGAGAGAAGTTTCTCGTCTGCACCGTCGACTGCTTTGCGTTCATAGCCAAATTTGATGAGCGATAAGCCATCCTTGACGTAATACGTTTCATCAAAAATCAATGCGTGTGGTTTACCAAGATTAGGCAGTCGTAACAATGTGCCGATGAAAGTTGCGAAAAGCGGGCCAGCCCAACCGGCCCAACCACCACGAGGCACATCAGCAATCATCAAGTCATCCCGAATTGGCTGAACATTCTGAGTAATGTCGAGATCAGTTGGCTCGGGTTGGACTTCTGAATTATCTGAGAGCGTCACACGTTAACGCTACAACGAGTCATAGGGAATGATGGTCTCTGTGAGTGGCGTAATTTATTTAGCAGCAACCCCGATTGGGAATATTGCTGATGCTTCGCCACGGCTGATAGAAGTCCTGCAAAATGCTGATGTAGTTGCCGCCGAGGATTCTCGTCGCGCTGTACGTCTCTTTCGCGAGCTGGGCATTCGTGCCGAAGGAAGTTTGATTTCGTTTTACGATGCGGTCGAAGCGAGCAAGAGTGCTGAGTTAGTTCAGCGGGCAGCCGAAGGTGCAACAATTGTCGTCATTACTGACGCAGGCATGCCCTCTGTTTCAGATCCTGGTTATCGAATTGTTCGTGAAGCAATTGCACATGACGTTCGAGTTTCAGTGATCCCAGGCCCATCTGCGGTATTGGCAGCACTTGCCGTGAGTGGATTGCCGGTTGATCGATTCACCTTCGAAGGCTTTTTGCCTCGAAAGTCCGGTGAACGCAAGGCACAGTTGTCATCCATCGCGCTCGAGCCACGGACAATGGTGTTTTTTGAAGCGCCACATCGCCTTGCTGAAACCTTGGCCGACATGCATGAAGTGTTGGGCCAAAATCGCCAAGTAGTTGTGTGTCGCGAACTGACCAAGACCTACGAGGAAGTTGTTCGAGGCTCACTCGGGGAACTCGTGGAATGGTCCAATCGTGAGATTTTAGGTGAAATAACCATCGTCCTCAATGGCGCGGATGAAACTAACGCAACGTCCGAAGCGGACTGGATTGCCCTCGTGGCAGAACGAGTGGCCCTTGGGATCTCCCAGCGCGATGCCATTGCGGATGTGGCGCACGAACTTCACGTACCCAAGCGCGAGGTGTATGACGCGGTTATCGCGCACCGAAATCAATCGAAGTAAATTCCCCGCGTCTCAAGTCTCTAGAATTAAGCCATGACTGATTCAGCGAAGGCGTTCTATTTAACGACGCCGATTTACTACGTCAATGACGCGCCGCACATTGGGCACGCTTACACGACAGTTGCTGGCGATGTCATGACTCGTTGGCACCGTATGGCCGGGGAAAACGTATGGTTCCTTACAGGAACTGACGAACATGGCCAAAAGGTTCTTCGTACCGCCGAAGCTCATGGCGTTGCTCCTCAAGAGTGGGCTGACAAGCTCGTTGCGGATGCCTGGATTCCAGTTCTTAAAACTATCGATGCTGCCAATGATGACTTCATTCGTACGACTCAGCCTCGTCACATGGAACGGGTGCAGCGATTCCTAACGCAGCTTAAAGACACTGGCTTCATTGTCGAAGGTTCCTACGAAGGTCCGTATTGCGTTGGTTGTGAAGAGTTTAAACTCGCTGGCGACTTAATCAAAAATGATGCCGGCGAAGATTGCTGCCCAATTCACTCCAAGTCAGTGGAAACTATCAGCGAAACCAACTGGTTCTTCCAGTTGTCGAAATTTGCTGACAAGCTAATCGCACACTACGAAGCCAATCCACAAGCTATTCGTCCAGAGTCGGCATACAACGAAGTGATGTCCTTCCTTCGTTCAGGTTTGCAAGACCTCTCGATTTCACGTTCGACTTTCGACTGGGGAATCGATGTTCCTTGGGATGATTCGCAAGTTGTTTATGTATGGTTCGATGCGCTGCTCAACTATGCAACTGCGGTTGGTCTTGGCGATGATCCGGCATCAGAAGGTGGAAAGAAGTTCGCAAGCACGTGGCCAGCCGATGTTCACGTTGTCGGTAAAGACATCCTGCGCTTTCACGCAGTGATTTGGCCAGCAATGCTGATGGCTGCAGATCTGCCATTACCGAAGTGCGTATTTGCACATGGCTGGTTGCTTGTCGGTGGCGAAAAAATGAGCAAGAGCAAGCTCACTGGCATCTCAGCGGACAGCATCGTGAACCTTGTTGGATCGGATGCATTCCGTTATTACTTCATGCGCGCAATCATCTTTGGTCAAGATGGCTCGTTCTCATGGGAAGACCTCGTGGCTCGTTACACCTCGGAATTGGCAAACGGTTTAGGTAACCTCGCCAGCCGCGTTGAGGCAATGGTCGGCAAGTACTTTGCGGGAACGCTCCCAACTCCAGGTGAATACACTGCGGCTGATGTTGCAATCCAAGAGCTACTCGCGAAAACCGCGGCGGCTGCTGACACCAAAGTGCGTGACTTTGATTTCCAGGGCGGAATTGTTGCCGTTAAGGAATTCATCGATGCAGTGAATCTTTACGTGACTGAGCAAGAGCCTTGGGTTGTTGCAAAGGACGAGGCGAATAACAAGCGCCTTGCCACAATTCTTTACACAATTTGTGAGTCACTTCGTGCCATCGCACAGTTGTACGCACCGATTATGCCCAAGTCCATGGCACAGCTCTGGTCTGACATTGGTGCTGGTGAATCAGGTATCGAATTCACGTTGAACGATGTAGCTCGTTGGGGTCAACTCAATCCTGGAGTTGCAATCACAAAGGGCGAGTCCATGTTCCCGCGCATTGAAGAGCCAGAATCAATTTAGGGTGCGGCGAGTGCTGATTTGATCAGCTCAGCCATGATGTGCGCGCCTTTAAAAGTTAGATGCACGCCATCAGCAACAAAGTAACCTCGGTGACCTTTTGATGCGTGGTACCAATCGACAAGGCGAACGTTTGGGTACTGCGTTACAAGTGAGTTAATAACTTTGTTTGATGGTTTCATCCACACGCGTGGCACTTGAACATTGACCACAATGACGCGACGTCGGTCTTTGAGCGAATCCAAAATTGGTTTGAGATCTTGTTGCGTAACAATGCCGTTGGTGCCCATATGAATGACGACATCTTGTCCAAGTCGATTTTCATTTCGGCGGATAGTGATGCGTTTGGCAATTTCGGATGGTTGGCGACCGACGGCTGCATCAATAGAAATTTTGCCTAAGGTTTCACGTAACTGGATCCGACTACCGAGCATGACTGAATCGCCAAAGACCACGAGTGGTTTTGGTTTTGGGCTAACAGTTGGTTTTGGAACGGGAAGTTCGGAGCTGCCAGGCGCGGGTGCGCCGGAACCACTAGGCAGGGGAGTCGACGTAACGGATTCGAGCGGGGTCGGTTCTGGTGTGGGATCCTCATCAATTGCCGTGAGACCTCCGAAGGCCGCAGTATTGGCTGCAGTTGGCATGGGAGCTGCAAGGACGCGAGCGGATGCCGTGACAAATGAAACAGCAAGTATGGCTGCAACAAAAGCCATGAAGAAAGTTGGTGTTGGAATTCCTGTTTCTTTCCATTCGGCGAATGTGCGATGAAGTACGCCATTACGAATCGGCATTTCCAGAAGTCGGTAGGACAACTCGGCAATGACGACAATGAGCGCGAACCTAACTGCATGCGTCACGGCATCTGGCCACTGCACGTCCACTGATGGGCGCAACAACATGAACACAATCCAGTGCCATAGGTAGATTCCGTACGAGCGGTCGCCAAACCAACGCAAAATCGGATTTCCAAAAATGTATTGGAATTTCAGCGCTGGATGTGAAGTGACGATGATTAAGGCCGCCACAATGACGCTGATAATTAAAAAGCCACCGCGGTAGAGCGACTCATCAAATTGAGCAACCCGAAACAAGTAGTAGCCCAATCCAGCAATCGCCAGTACGCCAAGCGAATTGAGTATCGTGCGCCGATCAGGGGTGAGATAGTTCTGTAGCTTTTTGCCATCCCAGGCGGCTGCCAAGGCACATCCAACGAGCAACCCCATCGAGTGCGTGTCAGTTCCAAAGTACAAGCGACTTGGATCATTCGGGATGGGAAAACCATCGACGATGGCTAGGTGTCGCATCCACAACGTTGATGCAATCGCGCCAAGCGCAGCAGTAGCAAAAACGAGTTTCCTTAAACTGATGGCTTTTATGCGAGACAGTGCAATCAGCACAAGTGGCCACAACACATAGAACTGTTCTTCAATCGATAGTGACCACAAGTGTTGGAGAAGTGGTGGACGTGACAAGTTCACGAAATATGACTGATTGAAAAATAGGTATGACCAGTTCAAAACAAAAGACAACGCCCACGGCAAATCGCGACGAACCGCGTAGGCAGCGTCATGCGCCCAAAATCCCGCCGAAATGATTGCGGTGAGCAGCACAACAATCAGTGCTGGGAACAACCGTCTGATTCGACGGATGTAAAAAGCGGCGCGGTCAATAGTGTTGTGGCTGGTAATTTCGTCGAGCAAAATCGTGGTGATGAGGTAACCAGACAAGACAAAGAAAACGTCAACGCCCAAGAAACCGCCGGAAACTATGCCCAAGTCCGCGTGGTAAAGGACAACGGCAATAACGGCGATACCACGTAGGCCATCCAGCCCAGTGAGTCGTTTCATCTTGCCACCGTTGATTTTTGTGCCA
The DNA here is from genome assembly GCA_023260395.1 of Candidatus Nanopelagicales bacterium. Lineage (GTDB taxonomy): Bacteria > Actinomycetota > Actinomycetes > S36-B12 > UBA5976 > UBA5976. The sequence continues at coordinate 13,057 of JALQVI010000005.1, read as the reverse complement.
GCCACTTGTGGACTCGCTCATTTTCGTCAAGGCTAACGTAAGCGCACTACCGTAGAGGGGTGGCACCTACTGAAACAGTTCCTCGGCTCGCGGGCAATGTAGTCGATACGCATTGCCATATGGACATCCAATTCGATGACGATCACGAATTAGCAACTGTTGACGTTGCGCTCCACAATGCAGCGAGCGTTGGCGTCTCGCATGTGATCCAAGTTGGCTGTGATGTAGAAAGTTCACGCAACGCAGTTCGTATCGCAAGCGAACAACCCAACGTGTGGGCAACCGTTGCGTTGCACCCAAATGCTGCGGCCCACGATCCCAACTTGGACAAGTCACTTGCCGCTATTCGCGAGCTGGCCGCCAACCCTGTAGTTCGTGGTCTCGGTGAAACTGGCCTTGATTACTTTCGTACCGAAAAAGATCAGGCTGAAAAACAGCACGTGTCATTTCGTGCACACATCGACATGTGTAAGGAACTTGGAAAGCCGCTCATCATTCACGATCGTGACGCTCACGACGATGTGATCAACACGCTCAAAACTTACGGCGCACCAGATGTCGTGGTCTTTCACTGCTTTTCGGGCGATGCTGCGATGGCAAAGATCTGTGCCGACTCCGGCTGGTACATGTCATTCAGTGGGGTAGTGACCTTTAAGAACGCCCAAGATTTGCGTGATGCACTCGTGGTTGCACCCGATGAATTGATCTTGGTGGAAACCGATTCACCGTTCTTGACCCCGGCCCCTTTCCGCGGCCGACCAAATGCCTCAAACCTCATGCCGCTGACGGTTAGGCAGATTTCGGCCACTCGAGGCCAATCTGAAGAAAAAATTTGTGAACTACTTTTTTCAAATGCTGCAAGGGTTTTTGGCCCTTTTTGACATATCTGGATTTGCCTGCCACCTAGATATCGCGGGTATTTTGGAGTCACAACGAACCGTATTTTCGGGGAGGATTTATGGCCCGTTACGGACGCCATCGCGCGCCCGGGCGACACGTACGCCCTAAGGCGCTCGAGTCGCATGCCATTTTGACCTACGCGGTGGTCGCTGTTTTGGCGATCGCTGGCTTTGTTGTGCGCCCGCATTCAGCCTCGGCCAACGAACTCGCTTCGTTCATTGACGCTAAGGCGTTGACCACTTCGCAAGTCGCTGATGCCAAAACTTCACCAACTGGTTTGTCGACAACCACGGTTACCGCAACAAAAGTTCTGGCGCCAACCAAGAAAGCCACGTTGGATGCTGACATTGCACGTGGCACAGAATTTGTGATGCGTCCTGGCGTGCCAGGCAAGCAGCGCGTGACCTACCAACTCGTTTTCATCAATGGCAAGCAAGTCGCTCGTAAGGTGCTCACTCGCGTCGTTGTGAAAAGTGCAACCAATGCTGTCGTCATTCAAGGCACAGGTGACCCCCAGAATTTGAAGGTTGCGCTGGCGAGCGCAGCCCACGGTGTTGGCGATCCTCAAGGCAACAAGAACTTCGCGGCACTCTACATTCAAAACACCTACGGCTGGGGCGATAAGCAATTTAGCTGCCTGTCGACTCTCTGGACTCGTGAAAGCCACTGGCGTCATCAAGCCCGCAACCGTTCGTCAGGTGCTTATGGGATTGCCCAAGCATTGCCAGGCCGCAAGATGTCAAAGGTTGCTTCGGATTGGCGAACAAATCCAGTCACTCAAATCAAGTGGGGCGCGTCCTATATCGCAGGCCGTTATGGCACACCATGCAACGCCTTGAATCATTCATATTCACGTGGCTGGTATTAAGCCACCGACTAATGACTGAAGTTCAACTTTTAGGCGCGCAAGACATTCGTCGACTTGCAACAGCTCTTGATGTTTCGCCAACGAAAAAATGGGGACAAAACTTCGTCATCGATCCCAACACGGTTCGCCGTATTGTGGAGCAGGCTCATGTCGAAAGCGACGATGTCGTGGTCGAGATTGGTCCAGGTTTAGGTTCACTAACGCTGCCATTGCTTGAACGTGCGGCCCATGTTGTCGCCATTGAGATTGATCCACGACTAGCCCAACAGTTGCCGTTAACTGTTGGCGAGTTTGCTCCATCACGTTCTGCAAACCTGACGATCGTCAATCAGGATGCCTTGACCGTCGATAGCCTCGGACTTGCTCCGACCAAACTTGTCGCAAACCTGCCGTACAACATTTCAGTTCCAGTCGTGTTGCACATGCTTGAAATGTTTAACTCGATTAACGAAGTGCTAGTGATGGTTCAACTTGAAGTTGCCGATCGATTGGCAGCAAAGCCAGGTAGCAAGATTTATGGCGTGCCCAGTGTGAAAGCCAGTTGGTATGGCGATGTCAGCAAGGCGGGCAATGTTGGCCGCAATGTCTTTTGGCCAGCACCAAATGTTGATTCAGGCCTCGTTCGCATAGTTCGTCGAGATACCCCTGGCGATGAATCGCTGCGCAAGGATGTCTTCGCAATTGTCGACTCTGCTTTCGGTCAACGACGTAAGACACTGCGAACTGCCTTAGGCGCTGCGTTAGGAGCACCGGCTCGCGTCGATGAGATTTTGGCTATCGCGGGAATCGATTCGTCATTGCGAGGCGAGCAAATCAACCTTGACGACTTTGTCGCCATTGCAAAGGCTGCAAAAGAAGTACAGTGATGATTGTGTCCGAAGCAGTTACAGTTCGCGTGCCGGCCAAGGTCAACGTTTATCTCGGTGTTGGACCTCGCGAGGAGTCTGGCTATCACGGCCTTGCGACGGTATTTCAATCACTCAGCGTGTATGACGAAGTAACTGTCGAAGCTGCACGAACACTTTCGATTGCAGGCGTTGGCAAATGGGCCAGTTACATCCCAACGAATTCGACCAACCTTGCGTGGAAAGCGGCAAGAAAAGTTGCACAGGCTTACGGCATTGATCCAGATGTGCGCATCACTATCAACAAAAGCATTCCGGTCGCAGCTGGCCTAGCCGGCGGTAGTGCGGATGGGGCGGCCACGCTTGTTGCTTGCAACGCATTCTGGGGTGGAAAACTCTCACACGATGAGCTCGAAGTCATTGCAGCTGAACTTGGCTCGGATGTTCCGTTTATGTTGCACGGTGGATGCGCGCTCGGGGTCAATCGTGGCGATGTGCTTTCTCCAGTTATGACACGTGGAATTTTTCACTGGGTGCTTGCTACCTTCAATGAAGGTCTGGGCACTCCAGAAATTTACGGCCGCCTAGATGAAATGCGCGATGCTGAATTCGACCAGGCGCCCCAGGTACCAACCGAGCTTTTAGCTGCGCTTGCACAAGGCAACGCCGAGGCTTTGGGCGCGACAGTGTTCAATGACCTGCAAGCTCCTGCTATTGCGGCTCGGCCAGTTCTTGGTCAGGTCCTGGAATTTGGGTTAGAGCAAGGTGCGCTCGGTGGGCTTGTGTCCGGCAGTGGACCAACGGTGGCGTTTCTTGCTGAGTCAGAATCTGCAGCAATTGACTTAGTCATTGGATTGATGGGATCAGGTCTAGTCGACGGCGCGCTACATGCGCATGGTCCCGTGCACGGCGCTCGAGTTGTCCCTGCATAACTATCTTGACGTCGAGATAACCGCCTAAACTGGCACTCATGGCCTCCCACGACGACGTAGATCGCTTGATTGCTGCCTGGCAATTTGAGCGACCTGAACTCAACGTTGAGCCGTTTCACATTTTGAGTCGCGTCACTCGATTAGCTCGACATCTCGACATTGCTCGACGTGAGGCATTTGCTGCTCATGATCTAGAAACTGGCGAATTTGATGTGCTGGCATCGCTACGCCGTTCGGGCACTCCGTACAACTTGTCGCCATCGCAACTGGTCAATCTGTTACTCGTCACCAGTGGAACGATGACCAACCGAATTGACCGTCTTGAGGCAAAGGGCATGGTTGAACGATTGCCCGACCCAAACGATGGTCGTGGGGTGATTGTGCGATTAACGAACGCTGGCAAAGTTGCTGTCGATCAAGCCGTCACTGATCTGCTCGATCGCGAGCGCGTGTTGTTGGATTCAGTTAGTGCTGAAAACCAAAAAGTTATTGCTGATTTACTGCGACAAATTGTGTTGCCGCTTGATGACGCAAATATGCCTAGCGACGAGTAACGAGCTTTGGGTCGCGCTCAAGTCCAACCGCGCCATTCCACACTAAGTTCACCAAGTGCGCGATAACTTCGTCTTTCTTTGCGCCGCTGACATCCAGCCACCATTGGCCAGTCAAAGCAACCATTCCTACGAACATGTGTGCGTACATCGGTGCCATCTTCTTAGGGAAGCCACGCGAAGAAAACTCGGTTGCCAAACGTGCCTCTACCTGACTTGCTACGTCGGACAACAAACTTGCGAAGTTGCCTGATGCTGCTGACACAGGGGAGTCGCGAAGCAAGATGCGGAAACCATCATTGTGCGTTTCGATGTAGTCGAAAAGCGCGAACGCTGCTTGTTCCAACAAAACACGCGGATGTGCCGCGGTCAAAGTTTGAGTGATTGAGTTGAGCAAGTAGTTCATCTCGCGGTCAACAACCACGGCGTACAGGCCATCCTTGGAACCGAAGTGTTCGTACACAACTGGCTTTGACACTTTGGCGGTCTGCGCAATTTCTTCGACGGTGACGGACTCAAAACCTTTTTCGGCAAACAGCGCACGGCCAACTTCAATCAACTGTGCACGTCGGGCATGGCCGGTCATTCGCACGCGATCGTTGGACGACACCGTCGATTCGGTCTCGTCGTGTGCATCGTGTGCGATAGCCAAGGGACATTCCTTAGGTCGTCGAGTACCAGCATCCGCTTGCACCCGATAGTGTGTTTCAAGGTTAGCGCACTGCCGCACCCTTGATTTTGTCCACTTTCGGACTTCGTTTTGGGGAAAGTGTCTGCGAGAGCCTAAGATTTTCACGTCTTTCCCGGATCGTCTAAAGGCAGGACAGCACCCTTTGGAGGTGCCTATCGTGGTTCGAATCCACGTCCGGGAGCAAGTTTGTTTCGTAGTGCACATGTGCGCTGCAATGCCTTAAGTAGGCTAGGGATGTGTCCCAGTTCGATGTAACCCCGCCAACCGCCGTAGTTGTGTTGGCCGCTGGTCAGGGCACACGAATGAAGTCGACTCTTCCCAAGGTTCTCCATCGAGTCGCAGGTCGCTCACTTTTAGGTCACGTTCTCAGCTCTGCTGAACCGCTCAATGCCGCCAACACGATTGTTGTCGTTGGCCATGGCCGCGAACTTGTTGCCGAAGAACTTTCAGCAATTGCGCCAACTGCAACCACAGCAGTACAAACCGAACAAAACGGAACAGGGCACGCTGTTGCAGTTGCCTTGGAATCAGCACCAACTGTTACCGGCGGCTCTGTGCTTGTTCTTGCAGGTGACACACCACTGCTGACATCACAAGATTTACAGAACCTCATTGCCGTGCATGCTGGTGCTGGCGCAACGATCTTGACAGCGCGTCTTGCCAATCCATTTGGATACGGACGAATTGTTCGCGACACGGATGCAACCGTCAGCGCAATCGTCGAAGAACGCGATGCTACGGATGAACAGCGCGCTATTGATGAAGTCAATTCGGGTGTTTATGTTTTTGATCTCGAACTACTTCGTGATGCTTTAACCAAAATTGGGACCAGTAACTCGCAAGGGGAGCAGTACCTCACGGACGTGATTGGTGTGCTTCGCGATGCCGGCCATGTAGTGCGCGCCGTTGAAACCGCCGAGGCTCACATTTTGGGTGTTAATGATCGACGACAACTTGCTACGGCTGGCGCTGTTTTACGCGAGCGCATTAATGACTCATGGATGCTTGCCGGTGTCACGATGGTTGATCCAACCTCAGTATGGATTGATAGCACGGTGACTGTTGAGCCTGATGCCGTGATTTTGCCTAACGTGCTTTTGACGGGCTCCACAACGATTGCAGCTGGTGCGCACATCGGCCCAGACTCAAGTTTGAATAACACCGCGGTTGGACCCGATGCATCGGTCGTTCGCACCACTGCAACAGATGCGGTGATCGGCGCCAAGGCAACAGTTGGTCCGTACACCTACTTGCGTCCAGGCACTGTGCTCGAGACCGGCGCAAAGGCCGGCGGCTTTGTCGAAATGAAAAACGCTCACTTAGGCGAAGGCGCGAAAGTTCCGCATTTGTCCTACGTTGGCGATGCCACAATCGGCGAAGGTACCAATATTGGCGCGGCAACTGTGTTCGTTAATTACGACGGCGTCGCCAAGCATCACACCACTATCGGCAGTCATGTCCGAGTCGGCAGCGACTCGATGTTGGTAGCTCCGATCACAATCGGTGACGGCGCGTACACCGCTGCAGGCTCAGTAATTACCGACGACGTACCAGCTGGAGCAATGGCAGTTGCCCGTGCTCGCCAGCGCAATATTTTGGATTGGGTCGTTCGTCGCCGACCCGGCTCGAAGTCCGCGCAGGCGGCAGTGGCAGACTCTACTCATACCAACGGATCGGGCGAAGGGGCTTAACGATGACCGGGATCACACAGAGCAATGCAAAGCGATTGGTTTTGTTGGCGGGTCGATCCCATCCAGAGTTAGCTGAGGCCGTTGCCGAAAACCTTGGTGTCGAGCTCGTACCTACTCGTGCTTACAACTTTGCCAATGGCGAAACCTTCGTACGTTTCGAAGAATCAGTTCGTGGCTGCGATGCCTTCGTGCTTCAGACTCACTCTGCTCCTGTGAACGACTGGATCATGGAACAGCTGTTGATGGTTGACGCACTCAAGCGCGCATCTGCAAAGCGCATCACTGTTGTTGCTCCGTTTTATGGCTATGCCCGTCAGGACAAAAAGCACGCAGGTCGCGAACCGATTTCGGCTCGTTTGATGGCTGACTTGTTCCACGCTGCTGGCGCTGACCGCATCATGAGCGTTGACTTGCACACTGCTCAAATCCAAGGTTTCTTCAACGGTCCAGTTGATCACTTGTTTGCACTACCGATTTTGGCGGCACACGTAGGTCGCACACTTGATCGTTCAAAGATCACTGTCGTTTCTCCAGATGCTGGCCGCGTGCGTGTTGCTGAGCGTTGGACTGACATCCTCGGTGCACCACTCGCCATCATCCACAAACGTCGCGATCCAGACGTGCCAAACGAAGCCAAGGTTCTCGAAGTTGTGGGCGACGTCAAGGGCCGCATCTGTGTTGTTGTTGACGACATGATTGATACCGGCGGCACAATCGTGAAGGCCTCCGAAGCACTATTCGAAAATGGCGCCGAAGATGTTGTTGTGACTGCCACGCACGGTGTGCTCTCGGCTCCAGCTGCACAGCGTCTTCAGGATTCACGCATCAAGGAAGTTGTCGTCACTGACACCCTCCCAATTGCACCTGAAAATCGTTTCCCAGGATTGACTGTGCTGCCGATTGCTCCACTGATTGCCCGCGCGATTCGTGAAGTGTTTGACGAAGGCTCGGTCACAAGCCTGTTCGACCACGTAGGCGTGTAATTTTCTGCTGATTTCAAGGCGGATTTGACCATGCTCTAGCGGGCTGGTTACCCTAAGAATGCTCCTCGGCGAGGGCGTCGCTTATGCGAAAGCCGTTATCGACGAAGGTCTCACGCGGAGCGTGCAATAGACCCACGAGGAGTAAATATGTCAGAGACTTTGACCGCAGAAATCCGTAGCGAATTCGGCAAGGGTGCAGCCCGCAGCCTACGTCGCGACGGCAAGACCCCAGCAGTTGTTTACGGACACGGCACCGCACCAGTTCACGTTGCTGTTGATTCCCGCGACTTGCTCAAGATCCTTCGCAAGAAGGTTTCTTCACTAGAAATCACAATCGAAGGCAAGACCCACATCGTCACCCCACGCGACATCCAGATCGAACCTGTACGTCGTTTCGTGGAACACGTTGACCTAGTCATCGTTACCGCTGACGAAGCTGCATCAATCGCACGTGAAGCTGCATCAAGCGCAGCCGCTGCAGATGCTGCAGTTAACGCTGCTGCCGAAGCTGCTGCCAACAAGGCTGCTGCACGTACCGCACGTCAGGCTGAAGCTAACGCTCCAGCAGCTCCAGCCGCTGATGAAGCTGCTGCCGAAGAAGCACCAGCTGAGGACAGCGCAGAGTAATTAGCGTGGCTAATCAATGGCTCGTAGTGGGACTCGGTAATCCGGGTCCCACTTATGCTTTCACCCGACACAACATTGGTGCCCGTGTGATTGACGAGCTCGCGGCTCGAAACAATTCAAAACTCAGTCGCCACAAACGTGCGCTCGCTGACGTCGCCGAAGTGCGCATGGGCGAAAACAAATTAGTTCTTGTTAAGCCAATGTCGTACATGAACGAAAGCGGCGGACCGACCAAGGCGCTGGCCTCGTTTTACAAAATCTCTCCAGAGAACATCATCGTGCTGCATGATGAATTGGATATCCCACTCTCGACAATCCGCGTGAAACTGGGCGGCGGCGACAATGGTCACAATGGCCTCAAATCAATTCGCAGTGCTTTTGGTACAGGGGATTGGTTTCGCGTCCGTCTTGGAATTGGTCGCCCCGAAGGTCGTCAAGATCCCGCAGACTTTGTACTCAAAGCTTTTTCAAGTGCGCAAGCAACAGATGTTGAATTCTTAATCACCAATGGCGCCGATGCGGTTGAGTCGTTGGTTAACCATGGCTTAGTGCAAACGCAGAACACTTTTAACTCATGAATGATCATGAAGTAGCGCGACACATTGCTCGTCGAGCTGGTGATTTACTGGCTGCGATTCGAATCGATTCACCTGGTCTGCCATCACGTGAACTCGGCGCACTCGGTGATCGGGCCGCGCATGAACTGTGTATGGAGTTATTCCGAGAGTTTCGACCGGGCGATGTTGTGTTGAGTGAAGAGGGGATTATCGACTCTGAGCGATTGCAGCATGATCGGTTATGGATCATTGATCCACTCGACGGTACTTCGCATTACTCAAGTCGCGGCGACGACTACGCCGTACACATTGCTTTGTGGGAGCGCGAAGCATCGCAACTATCGGGCATCGTTGCTGCCAGCGTTTACGTTCCGGCAACAGGTGTGATGCTGTCGATGGATGATGAGGTTATTCCATCCATTGCTCGTGCCGAAGAAATCCGTATTTTGGTTTCGCGCACACGCCCACCCCGGGAAATTGACCGCATTGCAGCCGAACTTCACGCTGCTACTGGGCGTGACGTTGCCGTTTCGCCAATGGGTTCCGTAGGCGCGAAGGTCGCACATATCGTGGCTGGCTTTGCTGACATGTACATCAATACTGGCGGCTTCCATGAATGGGATATTGCTGCTCCACTTGGTGTTGCGCACCACTATGGACTTGCCGTATGTGATCGCGAAGGCAACCATTTGGACTTCAATCGTCCGGACACGATGATTGCCAATGCCGTCATCACCAGGCCGGAATTTGTTCCAACCCTCATTCACTCCTTAGCGTAGGAACATGTCCCTGCAACATGTCGTAACCGCGGTTGCACGAGATAGCAATATTCAGAGCGTCCACCATGACCTCGCTGCTGGTGTTCAAGCCCGTATTGGTACAGCGCCAAGCAACATCCCTTATGTCATCGCGGCTTTAGCGACAATTGACCGACCGGTTCTCGTCATCACGCCAAGTGACCGTGCAGCCGATGAATATGCAAAAGCACTGAGCGATTTCATGGACCCACAATCCATTGCAGTCTTTCCAGCCTGGGAAACATTGCCACATGAACGGCTGAGCCCTTCGGGCGACACTGTAGGCGCGCGAATGGCCGTGCTTCGCCGATTGGCTCATCCCGAAGAGTCAACGCCAATTAAATGCTTGGTGAGTCCAATCCGAGCGGTTATTCAGCCGCTAGTCAAAGCGCTCGGTGAAATCGTGCCATTGACGTTAGCGGTCGGCGACGAAGTGTCTCTTGACGACCTTGCGCGCCGCCTTGTTGAACTCGGTTTCGAGCGAGTTGAACTCGTTGACCGCCGCGGCCAGTTCGCAGTTCGCGGCGGCATTGTTGATGTCTTTCCAAGCGCACTCGAGCATCCGGTGCGTGTTGAATTTTGGGGCGATGTTGTCGAAGACATTCGTGCGTTCTCAGTAGCTGATCAGCGATCGCTTGGTTTGCCTACAACGAATCTGTTGGCAACTGCTAGCCGCGAGTTGCTCATTGACGACGATGTACGCGCTAAAGCATCACACTTACTGGATAAACATCCCGAACTCATCGACATTCTTGGTCCGGTGAGTGAAGGCATTTCCGTCGAAGGCATGGAAAGTCTCTTGCCAGTGTTGGTCGATGACATGGAACTGTTGCTTGATGTCCTGGGCGAACAGTGGCTCGTCATTGAAGTTGATCCAGAGCGCATTTCTGCGCGAGCGGCAGAACTTGTCACGACGAGTGCCGAATTTCTTGAAGCATCGTGGAGCAATGTCACCGCCGGCAACAACTCAACTCCAATTGACCTAGGTAAGTCTGGCTACCGCGATTACGCAGAAACCAAGGACGAGTACGCGTCCATGGCATGGTGTGAAATCTCGACACTCATTGGTCCAGATGATGTGATGCCTGATGTCCACCCCACAACTGAGTACCGATCTGATTTCGAAGCAGCAGTTTCTGACATCCGTGCCTGGTGGGCTAGTGGCTTTAACGTCGCAATCGCAATGGCTGGTCATGGTTCGGCACAACGCGTAGTGCAAACGCTCTCTGAACACGATGTTGCTGCCCGACTAGTTGATCATGTCACTGGCGCGGACCGTGTTGTGGAAGTCGTCGTAGCGCACCAAGAGCGCGGCATTGTGTGTGACGCAGGTCAGTTCGCATTATTGACTGAGGTTGATTTATTCGCCGCGCGTGATGCAGCACGCGAACCGCGTTCAATGCCGAGCCGTCGAAAATCAACAATCGATCCGTTGACTTTGAAATCTGGCGATTACATCGTTCATGATCAACATGGTGTGGGCCGATACATTGAAATGGCTCAGCGAAATGTGCAAGGCGCAACTCGTGAATATCTTGTTGTGGAATACGCACCAAGCAAGCGTGGTCAGCGAGGCGATCGGCTCTATGTCCCTACTGATCAGCTCGATCACGTCACGCGCTATGTCGGTGGCGAGGCACCGAGCCTGAACCGTCTTGGTGGCAGTGATTGGGCACAAACTAAGTCAAAGGCACGTAAGGCAGTCCGCCAGATTGCCGGCGAACTCATCCGACTGTATGCCGCCCGCCAGGCGAGCAAGGGTCACGCATTCGGTCCAGACACACCATGGCAACGTGAGCTCGAAGATGCTTTCGAACACATCGAAACTCCGGATCAACTCGCCACGATCAATGACGTCAAGGCTGATATGGAACGCAGCATTCCAATGGATCGCCTTATTTGTGGCGACGTGGGTTACGGCAAAACTGAGATCGCCGTTCGTGCAGCCTTTAAAGCAGTGCAAGACGGAAAGCAAGTAGTCGTGCTTGTTCCCACAACCTTGCTCGTTCAACAGCACATGCAAACTTTTACTCGGCGTTACGCACAGTTCCCAATCAATTTGGCTGCACTGTCTCGTTTTCAAACGGCAGCAGAAACTAAGAAAACGATGGAAGGCATGGCCGACGGATCTGTCGACATTGTCATTGGCACCCATCGTTTGTTCAACGCTGATGTGAAGTTCAAAGATCTTGGCCTTGTCATCGTGGATGAAGAACAACGTTTTGGCGTTGAGCACAAAGAGCACCTCAAGGCGCTGCGCACAAATGTTGACATGTTGACAATGTCGGCAACTCCGATTCCGCGTACGTTGGAAATGGCAGTGACCGGACTTCGCGAAATGTCGACGATTCAAACTCCACCGGAAGAACGTCACCCTGTCTTGACGTCAGTTGGTCCATATGACGAGAAGTTCATCACAGCTGCTATTCACCGTGAACTGTTGCGCGATGGACAGGTGTACTTCGTGCATAATCGCGTCGAAAGTATTAATCGAGTTGCTAGCAAACTCAATGAACTAGTACCCGAAGCTCGCATTGCTGTTGCTCACGGCCAAATGAATGAACATCAGCTTGAACAAATCATTGTTGATTTCTGGGAAAAGAAATTCGATGTCTTGGTTTCCACAACAATCATTGAAAGTGGCTTGGACATCCCTAATGCCAATACGTTGATTGTGGATCGGGCCGAAAATTATGGCCTGTCGCAGTTGCATCAGCTACGAGGCCGTGTGGGACGAAGTCGAGAACGTGGATATGCCTACTTCTTGTATTCCCCAGACCGTCCACTGAGTGAAACTGCACACGACCGACTTTCTACGATTGCTGCGCATACGGACTTAGGTTCCGGCATTGCCGTAGCAATGAAGGATCTTGAAATTCGTGGCGCTGGAAATTTGCTCGGTGGGGAACAGAGCGGACACATCGCCGAAGTTGGCTTTGATTTATACATTCGTCTCGTCGGTGAAGCCATCTCAGAAGTTCGCGAAGGTAAAGAACATCAAGACGACTTCAACGTCAAAGTTGAGTTGCCAGTGGACGCACACATCCCACATCAGTACGTTCCCGAAGAACGACTGCGTCTGGATGCCTACCGCCGTTTGGCCGATGCACGCAATGACGAAGCCATCACCGAAGTGGTCGCGGAACTCACTGATAGGTACGGCAAACTACCTGCTCCTGTTCAGGAGCTCGTCGAAATTGCAAAACTGCGCGTTATCTTGCACGCCGTTGGTGTCGAGGAAGTCATCGCCACTGGAAACACTGTGCGATTCTTCCCGGTTGAATTGCAAGAATCCCGTCAATTAAGGCTTTCGCGGGTCTACCCAGGTACCAAAATCCTGCCTGCGACACGTACGATTGTTGTGCCCCGTCCAAAGAATGCGATGCTTGGAGTCGAGCAATCGACCGAAGTGAACATCATTGGTTGGGTCGCTGAACTTATCAATACCGTCATGGTGGCTAGTTAAGAGGTTTTAGACGTGAAGTTTCGTGCTGTAGTTGGTTTCGCATCCGTTGCGCTTGTGTTGACCGCGTGCGGAAGTTCTCCCTCACACGTAGGTGTTGCTGCACATGTCGGTGATCGCGTTGTAACGAACAAGGAAATTTCCGAGCAGGT
>JALQVI010000059.1 GCA_023260395.1 Candidatus Nanopelagicales bacterium | reverse complement strand
ACCCGCGTGCCATTGACCAAGTAACACTCGTTCACAATGTGGCGTCAACCTTCGGGTTGGCGCCACATGTGTTTATGAGGTGCATGCGTTGCAAGTGCTTGTGTGTGCCCTTGTGAAGGCCACACTTTTCAACATCTTGCGCGCTTCGCGGCGTGTACAAAGCGAAATTGTCAGAGTTTCAAGGTAATTTGAATAAACATTCAATAGTTCACAACACTTAATTCCCCCGGAGGTACGCTCATGGCCAGAGTAGGCGAGAGCAGCGACCTGTTGAAGTGTTCGTTCTGTGGCAAGAGCCAAAAGCAGGTCAAGAAATTGATCGCTGGCCCCGGTGTCTACATTTGCGACGAGTGCATCGACTTATGTAACGAAATCATCGAAGAAGAGCGCGGCGAATCGGTCAACCTTGGTTGGGACGAACTGCCAAAGCCTCGCGAGATTTTTTCATTCCTTGACCAGTACGTCATTGGACAGGACTCGGCAAAGAAGTCACTGTCTGTTGCGGTCTACAACCACTACAAGCGCGTTCAGGCTGAGGCCAACAACGGTGGCAAGGACGAAGGCGTTGAACTAGCTAAGTCCAACATTCTTCTTCTCGGCCCAACAGGCTCTGGCAAGACTTTGCTTGCACAGTCACTTGCCAAGATGCTCAACGTGCCATTCGCAATCGCTGATGCAACTGCTTTGACCGAAGCTGGATATGTTGGCGAAGACGTAGAAAACATTTTGCTCAAGCTCATTCAGGCCGCTGACTACGACGTCAAAAAGGCAGAGACTGGCATCATCTACATCGACGAAATCGACAAGGTTGCTCGCAAGAGTGAAAACCCATCGATCACGCGCGATGTATCTGGCGAAGGTGTCCAGCAGGCGCTACTCAAGATCATCGAAGGCACGACCGCTTCGGTTCCACCACAGGGTGGACGCAAACACCCACACCAAGAATTCATCCAGATCGATACCACCAACGTGCTCTTCATCGTTGCTGGTGCATTCGCAGGACTCGACGAAATCATCCGCGCTCGCGTTGGCAAGAAGTCACTCGGCTTCACTGCTGATGTCGAGACCAAGGAAATCGACGAAGCTGCAATCTTTGGAAATGTGATGCCCGAGGACATGCTCAAGTTCGGCATGATTCCAGAATTCATCGGTCGTCTTCCAGTATTCGCATCGGTTGAATCACTCGATCGTGATGCACTCGTCAAGGTTTTGACCGAACCACGCAACGCGCTTGTTCGTCAGTATCAAAAGCTTTTTGATCTTGATGGCGTTGAACTTGAATTCACTCAGGATGCGCTCGAGGCCATGGCCGATTTGGCTGTGCTTCGTGGCACCGGCGCTCGTGGCCTTCGTGCAATTATGGAAGAAGTTCTCATGTCAATCATGTATGACGTTCCAAGTCGCGAAGACATCGCTCGCGTTGTCATCGACAAAGATGTCGTCGACACCGGCGTGAATCCAACGTTGATTCCACGCGATGCCACACCAAAGCGTGTGCCAAAAGAAAAGACAGCTTAATAATTTAGAAAGTGAAACCCGTGATCAGCAATCTGGTCGCGGGTTTCGTATTACAAGGAGTAAAGAATGGGCGATCAGATGCCACCAATGTTTCCAATCATTTCCGATGAAGAAGCCAGCGAGCGCGTAGGCGCGGTTTTCGCTGATATTCGCGAAACTCGTAACACTGATTTCATTAACAACTTGTGGCGTGTGTTGGCCAACGACCCAGCTGCGCTAGAAACTACGTGGGAAGAAATTAAGCGTGTGATGGCTCCGGGCGAGCTCAGTCCAATGATCAAGGACTTGATCTACATCGCAGTTTCGGCAACAAACAACTGCACTTACTGCGTACGTTCACACACCGCATCGGCCAAAGCTAAAGGCGCGACTGATGAGATGTTGCTCGAACTTCAGGCTGTAACCGCACTGGCAAACAAGACGAACCGCATTGCTATTGGAATGCAAGTTCCAGTAGACGACGCCTTTATCTAAAGCAATTTTTGAAAATGAGAGTCACCTTGAGAGGTGGCTCTCATTTGTTTGTCTGAGTAATAATTCTTTACAAAAATCTTGTGCATCGCATTAGCAACACTTACAGTGGTAGAAAAGTTAGGGGATTGCGATGAATGCGAATGAAGTAGCGGTCAAAAATCTAAGCCAAGGTCGCATCAGTGTGAAAGCGGTTATGGCCGGACTGGTCATCGTTGTGGTTGCTGCGGCGTTCTTCATCTTTCGAGGTATGAATACTTCGGACCCGGTTTTTCCATCGCTGGTGAATGCGCCGGATGCCTCATTGCATGGGACGGTTGCCTACTACGACAATCCATCGCGATGTGTGCGCGTGATTTCGGCTTCTGGCGCGAAGTCTAAGGACGTCATGTGCATGCCAGATTTTGATCCGAACAAGGCAAAAACGGACGGAAAGCCTGTTGGCTGGAACCTCACATGGCGTGCTGATAATCGCCTTGAAATCACAGAGTTCCTGATGTTTGGCGAAGGTGGTTCACCAACGTTTAAGCCAGGCTGGCAAAAAGTTGTTGATGTCGTCAACGGGGCAGTCGAGGAAGTGCCTGCTGCTCAAATTGCATTGTTGCCAACAGCTGGTGCGCGCACCACAACGAGCCCGACGGGCGACAAGATCGTATTCACTTCCGACAGTGGAACTGTCACTGTTGACCTTGTGTCGGCATCAGGCGCCGCTCGTGAGTTGCTCAAGGCAAAGGGCGATCCAGAAACATACGGCTTGAATTCAGTTTCTTGGTCACCAGACTTTAAATGGGTTGCTGTGGATGATGATCATTTGTTGATTACGACAATTGATGATCCATCGACCACGCGAACACTCACGCCACCGTTGCAGTCGGACTACGGTTACGACGCGCTGCACTGGTTCGACATCACCGAAGCGGATTTACTGAAGTAAGCCAAGCTTTGCCTATAGTGCAAGAGCGATTCGTCTCGTAAAAAAGGAACCCCTGAAAATTCAGGGGTTCCTTTGGGATAGATGCGACCTGGTTTCCCAGTTCTCTCTGACTTCTTTAAGTATTTCAAGGGCTGAACGAAATCGCAATAACTTTAAAAAATGAACCCCCGAAAAACGGGGGTTCATTTGGACTGGTTGCATTCTGGTTTCCCAGATTTCTCCAACTGCAATAAGTATTTCAATGGATAGGTGAATTCGCAACGCATATGAAAAGGACCCCTGAAAATTCAGAGGTCCTTTTGAGCTGGTTGCAATCTAGTTTC
Organism: Candidatus Nanopelagicales bacterium; assembly: GCA_023260395.1. Classification (GTDB taxonomy): domain Bacteria; phylum Actinomycetota; class Actinomycetes; order S36-B12; family UBA5976; genus UBA5976. Next base: position 5,550 of record JALQVI010000059.1, on the reverse strand, counting down.
CTAGCGCTTTCCGACTGAGTTAATTGTCTGTCGGAATTTTAAGGTTGTCAAGAGTTCTGAGTATTGGTTTTGTTGTGACCTATCCACAACGTGAAGACAGTCACAAGCACGTCATTGTTATGTGTGCGGCTCAAAAATGTTGCAACGATTCGACTTGAGGCGCGCCTATAGCTCAAGGGACAGAGCAGCTTTCCGACTAAGAGCCGGTTGCAGGTTCGAGTCCTGCTAGGCGCACTCAAAAGAGTGAGGGCTGCCGCAACCCGCGACAGCCCTCACTCGATGTTCATTGATTATTCAGTGACTGGAGCCAAGTCGGCGGTTACTTCGATGTTGCCTTCGGCAACGGTGTAGTTGAATCCACCTTCGACTCGACCCGCAGCGGCGAGATCTGCTTCAGCCAACTTGATGAGTTCGAGTGCTTCAGCCGGTCCTGAAATGACTGCATTCTGCAGGCCAGCCTTCATGGAAACCTTGGCTTCACTCTTGACCTTGCGCAACTGTGACAGGACCTCAGCCGCCGGTGCAACAACATCGGCATTGCCGCCAAATGCGCGAAGTGAATCAGCCTGTGGCCAAGCCGAAGTGTGAATCGAACCTTCGTTATTCCATGACCACACTTCTTCGGTCACGAATGGCAAGAACGGTGCAAATAACTTCAGCAAAGTTTCCAATGCGATGTTCAATGCAGCACGAGCCGAAGCTGCCGCATCGTCACCCTGAAGTCCGTATGCGCGATCCTTTACGAGCTCCAAGTGATCATCACAGAATGCCCAGAAGAATTGTTCGGCCGATTCCAGCGCTTGGGTGTAGTTGAATGCTTCGAATGCCTTGGTTGCCTCAGCAACAACATCGGCAAGTGCAGCAAGAAGTGCCTTGTCGATGTCTTCGGTCACAGCGCTCGCAGGAGCTGAACCCTGCATCAACGTAAACTTGCTGGCGTTCAGAATCTTCATCGCAAGACGGCGACCAATCTTCATCTGGCCCACATCAAAAGCAGTGTCAGTTCCTGGACGACCCGAGGCAGCCCAATAACGGACGCCATCCGAACCATGCTCGTCGAGCAGGTCAATCGGAGTAACAACGTTGCCCTTGGACTTACTCATCTTCTTTCGGTCCGGATCAAGAATCCAACCCGAAATCGAAGCGTGCTTCCACGGCACAACGCCTTCTTCGAAGTGCGCGCGAACCACGGTCGAAAACAACCAGGTACGAATAATTTCGTGAGCCTGTGGACGCACATCGAATGGGAACACGCGCTTCCATAAGTCATCATCAGTGGTCCAGCCACCAGCAATTTGTGGCGTCAGCGACGAAGTTGCCCACGTGTCCATAACGTCAGGATCACCCATGAAACCATTGGGTTTTCCGCGCTGGTCTTCGGAGTAACCGGCAGGGCACTGTGACGACGGATCGATCGGCAATTCAGCATCGTCTGGTGTCAAAATCTGGTCCCAAATCGGGTTGCCTTCACCATCGAGCGCGTACCAAACCGGGATTGGCACACCAAAGAAGCGCTGACGTGAAATCAGCCAGTCGCCGTTCAAGCCGCCTACCCAGTTTTCATAACGCACCTTCATGTGTGCTGGGTGCCATGTGATTTCGCTACCTCGGGCAACGAGTTCGTCGCGCAACTTTTCATCGCGACCACCATTGCGGATGTACCACTGGCGCGTGGTCACGATTTCAAGTGGCTTGTCGCCTTTTTCAAAGAACTTCACTGGGTGAGTGATTGGACGAATCTCGCCAACCAAGTCACCGTGCTCGGTGAGCAGTTCAGCAATCTTTTCTTTTGCAGAATGTGCAGTCAGACCAGCAAGCGCTGCGTACACATCTTTGCCGAGCTCAGAAGTAATCCATTCCGGAGTTTCAGAAATGATGCGGCCATCCCAGCCCATGATCGGGCGAGTGTCGAGTTGTAGTTCGCGCCACCACGTCACGTCAGTGGTGTCACCGAAAGTACAAATCATTGCAATGCCGGAACCCTTTTCAGGATCGGCCAGTGTGTGAGCAACAACTGGAACTTCAACATCAAACAGGGGAGTGCGAACCGTTGTGCCGAACAATGGCTTGTAACGGTCGTCGTCTGGATGTGCCACGAGTGCTACACATGCAGGAATTAATTCCGGACGAGTGGTTTCGATAAAGACCTTTTCGCCATCAGGGCGATTGAACCCAATGCGGTGGTATGCGCCAGGACGCTCGCGGTCCTCGAGTTCAGCTTGAGCAACCGCCGTGCGGAAGGTGACGTCCCACAACGTTGGTGCTTCGTTTTGGTAAGCCTCGCCACGCTGCAAGTTACGCAAGAATGCGCGCTGCGAAATTGCCTGCGAATCTTTGCCAATGGTTTGGTACGTCATCTTCCAGTCAACGGAAATTCCGAGGCGACGCCACAAGTTTTCGAATACTTGCTCGTCCTCGAGAGTCAGGCGAACACACAACTCAACAAAGTTGCGACGAGAAATCGCAATCGCGTTCTTGCCTGGTTCAGCCGGTGGTTCAAAGTTCGGGTCGTATGGCAACGATGGATCGCAGCGCACGCCGTAATAGTTCTGTACGCGACGTTCGGTTGGCAATCCGTTGTCGTCCCAACCCATCGGGTAGAAAACTTTCTTGCCCTGCATGCGCTGGTAACGCGCGATGCAGTCAGTGTGCGTGTACGAGAAAACGTGACCCACGTGTAGCGAACCACTAACTGTTGGCGGTGGTGTATCAACTGAGAACACATCAGGGCGTTCCGCAGTGCGATCGAAGGTATAGGTGCCAGCTGACTCCCATTTGTCGGCCCATGAATTTTCAAGGCCGTCCAATGTGGGTTTCTCAGGTACGCGTGGGGCAGTCATAACGGTTAATTCTGCCAGATTTCCGCGCCTAGACTTGACCCGTGACTAATGCTGCAAACCTTGAATTAGCGCGAGTTGAGGAAGTTCTCGATTCCCGTTGGCCAGAAACCCAGATTGAGCCGAGTCTGGACCGCATTTCACGCCTGGTTGAGTTGCTGGCCGATCCGCATTTGGCCTACCCAGTCATCCATGTCACTGGCACCAATGGCAAGACTTCGACCTCGCGCATGATTGAAAGCCTGTTGCGCGAAATGGGTTTGAACACTGGCTTAGTCACTAGCCCGCACTTACATTCTTTGACCGAGCGCATTCGTTTGAATGGCGAGCCGATTTCAGCCGAGCGTTTCGTCGAAGCGTATGACGAACTCGAGCCGTTCCTTGCGATGGTCGATAGCGAAAGTATCGCCGAAGGTGGACCTGCAATGTCCTACTTCGAAGTTCTCACCGGTCTTGCCTTCGCAGTTTTTGCCGATGCTCCGGTTGATGTCGCGATTGTCGAAGTTGGACTTGGTGGCGAATGGGATGCAACAAATGTTGTTCAGCCTGTTGTCAGTGTCATCACGCCAATCGGAATTGATCACACGGATTACCTCGGCGACACCATCGAAGAAATTGCGCAAGCTAAAGCAGGAATCATCAAGCCAGGTGTTTCTGCGGTACTCGCGCACCAAACTCCCGAGGCGGCCGAAGTTCTTTTGCGTCGCTGCGCCGAAGTTGATGCCATCGTTGCTCGCGAAGGCGTTGAGTTTGCTGTTGCCGAACGTCAGCTCGCACTCGGCGGTCAAGTGGTGTCGTTTAAGGGACTCAATTCTGATTACGTTGACGTGCTCATTCCGCTCTATGGCGTTCATCAAGTATCAAATGCCAGCGTTGCCCTTGCGGCCGTTGAGGCATTCTTTGGTGCAGAACGACCACTGAGCGAAGAATCAGTTCGCGCTGGTTTCGCAAACGTCACGTCACCTGGCCGTCTCGAAGTTGTTCGACGCAGTCCAACCGTCATCATTGATGCTGCGCATAATCCACACGGCGCTGCAGTTTTGGCTGAGGCTCTCGATGAATCATTCGCTTTCGAATACATCATCGGTGTTGTTTCCGTGATGGGTGACAAGGACGTCTCAGGTGTTCTCGATGCACTTGAGCCCGTGTTCAACGAAGTAGTTGTGACCTGGAATGGTGTTGCGCGTGCAATGCAATCCGACGAAATCGCAGCAATCGCAGCCGATCGCTTTGGCAACGACCGCGTTCACGCCGAACCGAATCTTTCATCTGCTATCGACAAGGCCATCGAACTTGCTGACAACGCCGGCACAACCGGTGTAGGTGTTGTCATCACTGGTTCCGTTGTCACAGCATCAGCAGCCCGCGCGCTATTAGGACACACGAATGTATAACGCGATGAAAGTGATGGGCAGTTCACTGCTCTCGCTCGAAGCGATTGTCATCGGCCTCGCGATGCCTATCGCCATCGTGGTGAATGACGAGCCGAAATCTGGCGTCATGCTGGCCGGCTTTTCCCTGATGTCACTGTGCATTCTGGCCGTTGGGGGAGTCCGCCGCGATCGCAAGACCGCTATCCGTACCTGCGCGCTGGTCCAGCTCATCATCATCGCCGTCGGCTTGAAATACACCGCATTCTTGTTCCCCGGCATCATCTTTTTGCTCGTGCTAGCACTGGCCATAAAACTCAGTGCGCGAGTAGATGCTGCAAAAGCCCTAAACTAGAGCACATGTCTGAACGCACACTCGTCCTAGTAAAGCCAGATGGCGTCGCTCGCGGCCTCGTCGGCGAAGTTCTCAAGCGCATCGAAACCAAGGGTTACAAGCTTGTTGCCCTTGAATTGCGCACACTTGACCGCGCGACCGCCGAGTCGCACTACGGCGAGCATGCAGATAAGCCATTCTTCAAGGACCTCGTGGACTTCATCACGAGCGCCCCTCTCGTTGCTGCTGTTATCGAAGGCAACGAAGCCATCTCGGGCTGGCGCAACATGATGGGTGCAACAAACCCACTTAATGCTGCACAGGGCACAATCCGTGGCGACCTTGCCACGGAAATGCAGAACAACGTTTCGCACGGTTCAGATTCACCAGAATCTGCAGCTCGCGAAATCGCGTTGTTCTTCCCGAACCTATAGCGAGGACACATCATGACTGTTCAGTCAGTCTTTCCGGCGCTCGAGCGCTTGCTTCCGCATGTTCAAAAGCCAGTCCAATACGTTGGCGGCGAACTGAACGCAGTTATCAAGCCTTGGGATGACGTCACAGTTCGTTGGTGCTTGATGTACCCGGACGCATACGAAGTTGGTATCCCTAACCAGGGCGTACAGATTTTGTATGAAGTTCTGAACGAACGCGCTGACACTTTGTGCGAGCGCACGTATGCCGTGTGGCCAGACCTTGAAAAGCTCATGCGCGAACAGTCTGTTCCGCAGTTCACTGTTGATGCCCATCGACCAGTCGGCGCCTTCGACGTTTTCGGCATTTCATTTTCAACTGAGCTCGGTTACACCAACATGCTCAACGCCATTGATCTTGCGCAGTTCCCATTGCACGCGCGCGACCGTGGCGACAACGATCCAATCGTGATTGCTGGCGGACACGCAGCATTCAACCCAGAAGCAATTGCCGACTTCATCGACGGCGCTGTGCTTGGTGATGGGGAACAGGCTGCATTGCGCATCACTGATGTCATCGCTGCATTCAAGCGAGA
>JALQVI010000058.1 GCA_023260395.1 Candidatus Nanopelagicales bacterium | reverse complement strand
AGCCTTGCGGGCCACTAAATACTTCGTTAGGTGAAATTTTCTTGATCTTTGGGAATTTCATTGCGGCACGCTTTGAAGCATCGAGCCAACCCTGACTCACCATGCCATCCAGCACATAGTTCCAACGTGCCTTTAGGCCCGAAAGATTAGTCTCTGGAGCTAAGCCATTCGGCGCCTGAATGATTGACGCGAGTACTGCTGATTGTTCAACGCTGAGGTCTTGAATATTTTTTCCGAAGTAAACGTTTGCTCCGGTTTCAATTCCATAGGCGCCACGACCAAAATAAATCGTGTTGAGGTAATCCTCAAGAATTTTGTCTTTGCTCGTTTGAGTTTCGAGTTTGATTGACAAAACAAGTTCTTTTGCCTTGCGCTTAAATCGACGTTCATCTGAGAGGTATGCATTCTTTGCGTACTGCTGCGTGATGGTTGATCCACCCTGGGTAGATGAATGCTTTAAGTTATTCAACACTGCGCGGGCAATACCCTTAATTGAAAAGCCACCGTGTTGGTAAAACGTGCGGTCCTCGGCCGACAAAACAGTTCGTTGTGTTGCAAGCGGTATTTGATCGATAGGAACTGATACTCGATTAGCTTCACCTAATCGACCCAATTCAGTTTTGCCGTCGTCGTAATAAAAAATCGTGGTCTGTGCCTGAGACACTTCATTGGGTTGGGGAATATCAGTGGTTTTGACGGCGTACGCCAAAGCACCAATGCCAAGTACAACAAAGAAAAGGCCAAGCGCGAAGAGTTGGCGGAATGAGGGAACCCAACGAAGGATGCCGGTGCGATTGCTTCTTGGATAACTCACTGGTCTATTCCAACACATCGCGTGGCTTGCGAGGTGGCGTGCGTGGCGTGCCGTCCCCTAAAACGTAAGACAGATGTAAATGATTCCAACCACACTCACCGCACACTTCAACTACATAGACCCGGAAATGACCATATTCATGAGCCATTTCTGGCAACTCATGCGATGCGCGCACTCGTCCGGCGAGATAACCCAAGTCATCGCCGTATGTATATGTGACGTGAACTAGTGTTCCCCGAGAACAGATAGGGCAAACCCGTTCAGTTTCTTCGCCATGATGTTTGGCAGCACGCAGCAAGTACGGGTCAGCGTCGCACACCTGTTCGCGCAGGAATGCATCGGATTTAATGCTTTCTAGGATGTGGCGGCGACTCAGCGCGTAATCCAAAACGTGTCGCGGCCGAGTTGGATCAGCCACTGTTTCGGCCGGATGTGGCAGCTGTCTAGGGGGTTCCTGGCCGCCCGCGCCTAATCGACTGCCCTGAATTGAGCTGCGGGAGCGGTTTTGGGCCATTCCTTAAGTCTACAAACCTTTGAAACACGCCAATTTGTCCGAATTCGATGTGTCAGTTCGATGTATCGAACTGATGTATCATTTTGATACAAATAAGGAGGGGCCATGGCCACAAAGCGTTCTGCTGCGCTTGAACTAGCTGTGCTTGGCGTGCTCTCCGAAAGTCCTCAGCATGGGTATGAACTTCGCAAGCGTCTGGTTTCAGTGCTTGGCCTGTTCACCACAATCTCTTATGGCGCGCTGTATCCCACACTGAAATCCCTGGTTACTCGAGGTTTTATTGCCGAACAAGATTCCAGCCCAACCGCCGTTTACCCAAAGCGCAATCGAATTGTTTATGCATTGACACCTGCTGGCACTGAATACTTCGCATCGCTAGTGGCTGACGATGGTTCGAGTTCATGGGACGACGAAATCTTTGCTGTGCGTATTGCGCTGTTCGGTCAGACCTCACCTGATGCACGGCTGCACATTTTGCAGGGACGTCGACGACGCCTGGAAGATCGCCTCGAACAAATGCGCTCGAACCTGGCAAAGGGCCGCGAACGCCTTGATGCTTACACACTTGAACTTCAACAGCACGGACTTGATGCCATGGAACGCGAAGTCGCGTGGCTTGGCGATTTGATTTCCCGTGAAGAAGCCGGCGGCATCGCCAACACTGTGTTACCTGAACAAGGTCAACTCAGCCCACAAACTTCTCGTCCGCGTTTAACTGCAGACCAGAACAAATAAGAAATTCACTGACAATAAAGGAGCATTGAACAAGTGAGTGAAATTAGAGTAGCCATCGTTGGCGTAGGTAACTGTTCGGCGTCACTCGTCCAGGGTGTCGAGTATTACAAGGATGCAAGCCCAGACCAGCAGGTCCCAGGCTTGATGCACGTTCAGTTCGGCGATTACCACGTGCGCGACGTAAAGTTCGTTGCTGCATTTGATGTTGACGCAAAGAAGGTTGGCCAGGATCTTTCTGCTGCAATCTTCGCTAGCGAAAACAACACCATCAAGATCAGCGACGTTCCACCATTAGGTGTAACTGTTCAGCGTGGTCACACATTCGATGGTCTTGGTAAGTACTACCGCGAAATGGTTGTTGAATCAGACGAACAGCCAGTAGACATCGTGCAGGCGCTTAAGGACGCACAGGTTGACGTTCTTGTTTGCTACTTGCCAGTTGGCTCAGAGCAGGCTGCCAAGTTCTACGCACAGTGTGCAATCGATGCAGGCGTTGCCTTCGTTAACGCGCTTCCAGTCTTCATCGCTTCAGACCCAACATGGGCCAAGAAGTTCTCTGACGCCGGTGTGCCAATCGTTGGCGATGACATCAAGAGCCAGGTTGGTGCCACAATCACACACCGCGTTCTTGCAAAGCTTTTCGAAGATCGCGGCGTTACCGTTGATCGCACTTACCAGCTCAACGTTGGCGGCAACATGGACTTCATGAACATGCTTGAGCGCGATCGCCTCGAATCAAAGAAGATTTCAAAGACCCAGTCTGTGACCTCACAGCTCAAGGGCGACATCGCTGCACGTAACGTGCACATTGGTCCAAGTGACTACGTTGCATGGCTCGATGACCGCAAGTGGGCGTTCGTTCGTCTCGAAGGTCGCGCATTCGGCGATGTGCCATTGAGCTTGAATACAAGCTCGAAGTTTGGGATTCACCAAACTCAGCCGGCGTCATCATTGATGCTCTTCGTGCAGCAAAGATTGCTAAGGACCGCGGCATCGGTGGCCCAATCCTTTCAGCATCAAGCTACTTCATGAAGAGCCCTCCAGTTCAGTACGACGATGCAAAGTGCAAGCAAGAAGTCGAAGACTTCATTGCTGGCAAGGTTGACGCATAGTTCACTAACTAAACGCTCCTTTAATAACGGGTCAGACCTTTTGGTCTGGCCCGTTATTGTTGCCCATAAACTTTTCGCTATGACGTGGTATTCAAATCCTTCGGCGCGCGATTGGCGTTGCGATGCACCATCAGATGCAGTTGCAACCTTTCATCAAAGTTTGGCGAACTACAGTTACACGCCGATTATTGAGTTACCTACCATTGCCGCTGAGCTTGGTGTAGCTCGAGTTTTTCTCAAGGATGAATCCGCTCGACTAAACCTTGCTGCATTTAAAGTGCTTGGTGCTTCATGGGCAGTTGCACAGGCGTTGACAAGCGGTACAGAGCCAACGTCGCTGTCTCAGGTTGCCGAAGCCATCGATAGAGAAAATCCGCCAACACTTATTGCCGCAACAGATGGCAACCATGGTCGAGCCGTCGCGCACATGGCCAAGCAACTTGGCTTGGCATGCAACATCGTGATTCCTCGAGGCGTGAGCGATCAGGCGATTGCAAACGTTCGCAATGAAGATGCCATCGTCGAAGTGCTCGATGCAACTTATGACGAAGCCGTTGACCGCGCGAAAGAAATTACCGAACAAAGCACTAACGGAATTCACATTCAAGACATGTCATGGGAAGGTTATGTCGACATTCCGCAATGGATTATCGATGGCTACACGACTCTATGCACCGAAGTTGATGAGCAGCTGCGTGACATCGATGCCTATCCCGCAGAGCTCGTTGCTGTACCGGTTGGCGTTGGTTCATTCCTACATTCAGTTGTCGCCCATTACCGAAGCCGCACAGATAGTTCGCCAAGCGTTCTCTCAGTAGAACCTGAAGTCGCTGACTGCGTACTTCAGTCCCTCACCACTGGCGAACTCACCTCTGTTGATACTGGCGTCACAATCATGTCCGGTATGAATTGTGGAACACCATCGAGTGATTCATGGCCGTTCCATCAAGCTGGTGTGGATGCTGCAGTGTCGCTCACCGATGAACAAACTAGAGAGGCGCTAAAGACTTTGCACGCACTGGGTGTTGATGCCGGCCCATGCGGCGCTGCAACATTAGCTGGTGTACGAGCCGCTTTGAACACAGATGAGAGACGTCAAGCTCTCGGGATTAAATCCGAGTCAGTCATTGTGTTGCTCAGCACCGAAGGTCGCGCTGCAAATCCTGCGACTTAGGCACCCAAGATTTGAATGACTTGTTCGCGCGCTTCTTCGGCAGAACGTGCGTTGATTGCGGCGTGTGCTGCACGATGACAGGCACTTAAATCCAAGCCAGCAAGGTATCCACGCACTTCAGCAATGGCTGAAGGGGCCATTGACAAACTCGTAACACCAAGACCAAGCAGCACTGCTGCAAGTTGTGGGTTCGCAGCTGACTCACCACACACACCAATTGGCTTTCCGGCATCGCCAGCAGCATGAGCTGCCTGTGAAATCGCGCGCAGCACCGCCGGATGCCACGACGACGTCAGATCACTAAGGCGTGAGTCCAAACGATCAGCAGCCATCACGTATTGCGTGAGGTCATTTGTTCCAAGGCTTGCGAAGTCAACTTCGGCGAGGACTTTGTCGGCTAGCAATGCAGCCGCAGGTGTTTCAATCATGACGCCAACTTTGGCAATGCCATGTGCACGAGCACGCGTTGCGAACTCGGCCGCTTCGGCTGGAGTATCAATCATCGGAGCCATAACCCACACGTCGGCAGAAGTTTCGTTAGCCGCGCGACCAATTGCTTCTAACTGTCGTTCCAGAACATCATTGGCAATGCGCGTTAAACGCCAACCACGAACACCTAAAGCGGGATTTTCTTCATCGACCGCATTCAAGAATGGAACTGGCTTATCGCTTCCCGCATCAAGCGTGCGCACAATAACTTTGCGCTCACCCATCGCATCGAATACTGCGCGATACATCGAGACCTGATCATCAACCGAAGGCTCAGTTTGGCGATCAAGGAACAGTAACTCTGTGCGGAACAGTCCAATGCCTTCGGCCTCTGCCTTTGCAGCAGACAGTGCATCATTTTCATTTCCGGCATTACCCATCAATGCAATTGCAGTGCCATCGCTCAAGCGACCAGGACCCGTCACGGATTCTGCGCGCACCCGAAGTTTGGCTTCGGTTTCTTGACGCTGCGAAATTTCAGAATCTGTTGGTGATGGAATGACGATGCCTTCGCGGCCATCAACTAAAACCGTTACATCAGCTTCGAGGACTAGTGCTCCGGCACAACCAACAATGGCTGGGATACCTAAACCACGAGCAACAATGGCGGTGTGACTTGTTGGTCCACCTTTTTCCACAACAAGTGCAAGCGCGTAATTCAAATCTAAAGCGGCAGTGTCCGCTGGCGTTAGGTCTTGGGCGATAACAACGCTGGGTTTTGTGAGCGCGACATCTTCGGCTTCAAGGCCACTGAGTTTTAAAACTGTGCGGTGTGCAATTTCATCGAGGTCCTCGACGCGTTCTGCAAAGTATCCGCCGAGTGAAAGTAATGCATTGCGAAAACCTGAGAATGCTTCGTCGATACCGGGGCGGACATCTGCGTACTGGGTATCAGCAATGAGTAGTTGTCCAAGTGCTTCCTCAAGCGATGGGTCGCGCGCAATCATCGCTTGCGCGGAAAGCACATCCTTAGCGAGTTCAAGATCGATATTTTCGGCACGGTGTTCCAGATCATTTGCCACTGCATCTAATGCAGCAAGAACGCTTGTGATTGTGCCTGGCACGGGTCCGGTGACATCAACGTGGATGATGCGGTGCACCGAACCAACAACTACACCCGGTGAAACACCAATGCCTTTGAGTGACATGGCTAGGCGTCGTGGTCCGTGGTAACGATGTCGACGAGACCAGCAAGAACTTCGTCTGCACCTTCGCCATCGGCGACGGTGATTTCGATTTCTTCGCCATGCTTTGCACCGAGTGCCAAAACAGACAACATGCTGGCCGCGTTAACTGCAGTTTCTCCAACGCGTCCGATTGTCACTGGAACACCAGCAGCAGCGGCTGCCTTGATCAACAATGACGCTGGGCGAGCATGGAGTCCGACCTTGCTAGCAACTGTGACGATTTGGCTTGGCATCGGGTTTCAACTTTCTTTAAAGATTTAGTTTTCACACTGTGTGGTGTGAGAGTGGTACCCCACCACTTGAGAGTACAAGTGATGGGGTACCTACGAGTTTTCACTCAAGGTGTTACTTATGCAGCAACTTCTTCTTTGCGTGAGCTCTTGGCCACGATTACTGCAGCAGCAGTAACAGCGGTACCAACAACAAGTGCAGCAAGGAATGCAAGTGGGTTACCAATCAATGGAAGTACCCAGATGCCACCATGAGGAGCGTTGAGGGTTGCACCCAACAATGCAACAGTTGCGCCAGCTGCGGCTGAACCAAGCATGAGGCTTGGGATAACACGTAGTGGATCAACTACTGCGAATGGGATAGCGCCTTCGGTGATGAAGGATGCGCCAAGAACCCAAGCTGCCTTACCGTTTTCGATTTCAGCTTCTGTGAAGAGCTTCTTGCGAATAACAGTTGCAAGCGCAAGACCCAATGGTGGGGTCATACCAGCAGCCATAACTGCAGCCATAGCTACATATGCTGAGTTGCCTGGACCGTTAGGTGCAATGCCAGCCTTTGCAGCGCTGACGATGCCAGCAGTTGCGAAGGTGTAAGCAACCTTGTTAAGAGGGCCACCCATGTCGAATGCCATCATCAAACCAAGAACGATACCGAGGATGACTAGTGAGCCAGTTCCAAGGTTGTTCAACCAGGTGGTTAGACCTTCGTTGATTGGCTTAACAATTGTGCGAACTACGAAGACCATGGCTAGGCCAACGAGAATCGAGCTCAATAGTGGATTCACAACAATCGGCATGATGCTGCGAAGTGCAGATGGTACGTCGCGTTCCGAAATCCAACGAGCAACGAAGCCGGCAAGAAGACCGCCAACCATTGCACCAAGGAAGCCGGCGCCAACGGTGCCTGCAAGTGCACCAGCTAGGAAGCCTGGTACGAGACCTGGACGGTCAGCAATGCCAAAGGCAATGTAACCACCAAGAACTGGGAGCAAGAAGCCGAATAGTGCAGCGCCAAGTTGGAAAACTAGAGCGCCAATACGCAACTTCATTTCTAGGTCTGAGGTTGCACCGGCAGCATCAGTGATTGTGCCACTAAGTGCACTATCAATCTTGATGTCGGTGAATCCTGCAGGGTCGCCTGAGATCATGAATCCCAAAGCGATAAGAATTCCACCTGCGGTAACAAATGGAATCATGTAACTGACGCCAGTCATTAACCACTGGCGCAAATTGGTACCAGCACTCACGAGCTGTTCCTTTCTTAGCGAGCACATTCGCGGGGTTGCAAATGCGTCAATTCTGAAAGCTATTAACTTCCAGAAACTAGTTGTTCGGCTTGTTCGATTAAGCCCTTGGCATTCTTAATTGCTTCTTTCGGTGTGCTCTGCACGATCTTGCAACCGTCAAAACGTTCCTTGTCACGAATGCCGACATCGTTGGCAAAAATAATTGCATCTGCTGCAGAGACGATGTCTGCACCGAGTGGCTTGTAACCGCCAGCACCTTGGGTTTCAACCCACATTTCATGTCCAGCTGCTTTACCTGCACGTTCAAGTGCCTCGGCTGCCATGTAGGTGTGTGCAATTCCAGTTGCACACGATGTGATTGCAACGATCTTCATTTAGTTGTCATCTCCTTGACCAAGTGCAGTAGCGAGCTCTTCTGCAGTGCTTGCACTACGCAAGAGCGCAGTGAAATCTGGATCCATCAATCGACGGGCTAGACCAGACAAAATCACGATGTGTTCATCGGATGCTGAGTCTGGAACAAGGATCATGAAAATTGTGGTTGCTGGTCCTTCTTCTGGATCAAAGACAACACCGGCGGTACGACCAACTGCAACGCTTGCCGTCGAAACGCCACTGGTACGTGCATGTGGGATTGCCACACCTTCAACTTGCGGTGTGCCCATCTCGTCGCGGGCAAGTACATCAGCAACAATCGCTTCGACATCTGTACCGCGACCTTGTGCAACGACAAGCTCGGCAAGCTCGCGAATGGCGGCAACTTTTTCGGTTGCCTTCATTTCGAGATTGACTAATTCGGCACTGAATACGGACAACTAACTCACCTCTACCAAAGTACGACCGGCATCCAAGTCGGTGTGAACTAAAACTTCAACTGCGCTGGCTTGAGCCTGAGTTGGAATCGATGTTCCAGGAAGTGCAACTGATGCGGCTGACCATGCGACTGCATTGCCTAATGCCGCTGCTGTTGCTCCGCCTCCGAGAAAAGTTGCCAACATGATGTCGCCCGCACCTACCGGTACGCCATTGACTGGATGCGCCGGTTCAGCATGCACAACTTCGTCGGCCGTTACATACACCGCGCCATCAGCGCCAAGGCTGCACAAAACTGTCTTAACACCGCGGGCAATAATTTCGCGAGCTGCATCAATAACTTCATGAATCGTGGAAAGTTCACGACCAACAATTGAAGCAAGTTCATGTTGATTTGGTTTGATCAAATCCGGTCCATCACTCCAGAGTGAATCTGAAAGTTCAACATCACTTGCATCAATAGCAACGCGAGCACCCAATGAACGTGCGTGCTTGGCTAAATGCAGATAAGTGTCGCTTGGCGCACCTTGATTGAGTCGTCCAGCAAACACAACCCACTGATCTTTTAATTCAAGATTGTTCAAAGCGAAACGAACTTCATCGAGAATCTCTGGCGTTATTGCAAAACCTTGCTCATTAATTTTCGTGACGGTTCCATCGCGTTCGACAATCGTG
>JALQVI010000057.1 GCA_023260395.1 Candidatus Nanopelagicales bacterium | reverse complement strand
GCTGCGGTTGTAGAGCGCGATAAGTATGTTTGACGAGGCGTTGCATTGGCAAAAGTCATGCCTGTCAAAGAAATGGTAAGAGCGCAGACGATAGCCAGCGATTGAGAAAAGTGTTTGTTCATTCACTAACCGTGCCTGAACGTAAATGAAGCCTCGCGGTAACCAATCCGAATGTGGATGGCGAGCCGATGTGGAAATCGACGAGTGACTAGGCCAAATCGGTGTACAGCACGGTAGCTAGTTTTCCGTGAGCTCCTGCAGCAGGGCAGTCATGGAAGTCAACACCATTGCGCAGTGACGATACGGCTTGGCGCTTTTCTTCACCGGTGGCTACAAGCCAGATTTCGCGCGAAGCATTAATCGTTGGGTATGTCCAAGTAACTCGTTCGGCAGGAGGCTTTGGGCTATCCGCTACGGCGATAACAGCGGCGCTGCTGTCGAGTGCTTGATGGCCTGGAAAAAGTGAAGCAATGTGTCCATCTGGTCCGACGCTAAGGATGCATATGTCCATCATGCTGTTATCTGAACAAAATCGAGTCGTGGTGTATTTGTGGAGAGTTGCGGCATAAACGAGGGCGCTGGCATTGGCATCGTCGGCCTCGTGAGGATCTTGGGAAATGTGCACATGGCATTTCAGGTCAAGCGCATCGATACCTTTAGCGGTGCGATCTGCACTCTGGGAGTCGACAAAGCGTTCGTCGCTCCACCAGAAATGTACACAGGGGTTGTCGCCAAGAGCAGCGAGAAGTCCGGCTGTAATAATTTGGCCGGCTCGACCACCTGTCAGTGCAATATGAATTTCCTGCGATGGACGTTGATTTACATACTCAATGGCATCGGAAACTATTGCCGAAGCCGGATCGCTTGAAATTCGTTCAATCACTTTTTCGGCTCCGGATGCAGAACGTGTTGAACGCCTCGCAACGCTTGTAAGTAAATCTCATCTGGATCAAGACGTCGCAATTCCTCGGCAAGGAGCTCAGAAAGAGTGCGGCGGGGAAGTGCGACAGTTGAGGCTGGCATGCCAGGGACTTCAAGCCGGGCTACGCGACCATCTGGACGAGAAAGTGAAACTTCACCCTTAGTCGTTGTGAGGGCGACTTTATTAATTCCAGGATTTTTGCCGTGTGTAATTCGAGTTGGAACTTTGAGGCATTGCTGCAGCCAGCCGGCAAGTAATACACCGCTGGGATTGCGACTTTGCACTTTAACGTGAACCTCGGTCACCCGACCAACTGGTTGATCCAGTGCGGCGGCCAACATGGAACGCCAAGGCGTTGTTCTGGTCCAGGCTAAGTCTGTGTCACCGGGGTGATAGTTATCTAGGCGTGTTGTTAGCGATTCGAGGTAATGAGCATCAGTAAAGGTGTCAGTAATTCGACGTTGTGCATGCCCACCAATGTGATCGCCGACTGGATTGGACGGGGCGCCAGATGGCCACCACGCAACGACAGGAGTGTCAGGCAGCAAAAGGGGAATAGCAACAGAGCCAGCGTGCTTTGCGAGTTCGCCATGAAGACGGCACGCAATCAGTTCGCCTGCGCCTTCGTCGCCACCAACATGGATTTGTGCATCGAGGCGCGCTTCTTCACGGCCATGGCGCTCGATTAATCCAATGACGCGCATTGGATGTTCGCGGGCTGCTTCGCTTGCGGCAGCCAATGCATCCGACTGGCTTTGCTCATCGGTGATCACCAACAAAGTTAAGACCATGCCTACTGCAGGACTGCCCATGCGGTGACGCTCATCGTTGATTGCTGCAGCGACCTTGTTAGCTTGAGTATTAGTTAACGTGATCATGGTCGACGCCACATCCTGCCATCGCGTTTCATCATGTCGTATGCCCCTTGTGGACCCCAGCCACCACTGGCGTACTGCTCTGGTTGGCCTTTCTTAGCCCAACGCTCAAGCACGGGGTCGAGGATCTTCCACTGTAAATCGACTTCTTCGTGACGTGGAAAAAGTGGTGGATCGCCGAGTAGAACATCAAGGATGAGTCGTTCGTAGGCTTCGGGACTGGCCTCGGTGAAAGAATCTCCGTAAGCAAAGTCCATTGTGACATCGCGCACTTCAAGCGAAGTGCCAGGCACTTTCGAACCGAATCGAACTGTCATGCCTTCGTCAGGCTGGATGCGGAAAACCACAGCATTGTTGCCAAGTTCTTGAGTGGACGAAGGGCTAAAGAGTTGGCGTGGCGCTTTCTTAAAGACCACAGCGACTTCGGTAACTCGACGTCCAAGCCGTTTACCGGCGCGAACATAAAACGGAACCCCAGCCCAACGTCGGTTATCGATATCGAGTCGCACTGCAGCGAAGGTTTCGGTAATCGAGTTGGGATTAATTCCCTCTTCTTCGAGATAGCCGCACACTTCGATGCCACCCTGCCAGCCAGCAGCGTATTGACCGCGAGCTGTGTGTTTGTCGAGGTCACGAGGCAACTTGATGGAGCTAAGGACCTTTTCCTTTTCGATACGAACTGCATCTGCGTTCAGTGATGTGGGCTCTTCCATAGCTGCCAGAGCAACAAGTTGGAGCAAGTGATTTTGAATTACGTCACGTGCAGCGCCGATGCCGTCGTAATAGCCGGCACGACCGCCGATGCCGATGTCTTCGGCCATGGTGATTTGCACATGATCGACGTAATTGGAATTCCAGATGGGTTCATAAAGATTGTTGGCAAATCGAATTGCCATCATGTTTTGAACGGTTTCTTTACCTAAGTAATGGTCGATGCGAAACACTGAACCACTCGGGAATACATCCGCCACGACGAGATTGAGTTCGCGAGCTGATTTAGCATCGTGGCCAAATGGCTTTTCGATAACAACTCGGCGCCACGCGTCTTTCGAGTTCTCGGCAAGACCTGAACGTTTCAGCTGTTCAATAACTACCGGGAACATGTTTGGTGGGATGGATAAATAGAAACCGTGATTTCCGCGAGTACCTCGAGTGGCATCAAGGTCATCTACCACGCGCTTGAGTTCATCGAAAGATTCAGCGCTGTTGAGGTCGCCTGCCACAAATCGAATGCCGGAGGCTAGTTGCTGCCACACATCTTCGCGAAACTCTGTGCGAGCGTGTTCGCGAACTGAATCGTGCACGATTTGGGCAAAATCTTGTTCATTCCAGTCGCGACGGGCAAAACCGACCAATGCGAAACCTGGGGGCAATAATCCTCGGTTAGCGAGGTCGTAAATTGCGGGCATAACTTTCTTGCGAGCCAGGTCGCCAGTTACGCCGAAAATGACAAGACTGCAAGGGCCAGCAACCCGTGGCAAACGTCGGTCATCAGGGGAGCGAAGTGGATTATTCACTGTTAGCCGTTCAAGTTCTGGGAGAGAGCATCGAGCAGCGAGTTCCATGCAGCAATGAACTTTGTAACGCCATCAGATTCAAGGTGTTCGAACACGGCTTTGCGATCAATGCCAACGGTGGCAAGTTGTACCCACACTTGCTCTGCCGCTTCACGTGTGCCTGAAACGGTGTCGCCACGAACGACCCCATGGTCAGCAACGGCATTAAGTGTTGCTTCTGGCATGGTGTTCACACATCCAGGGGCTGCGAGTTCAACGACGTAACGTGTGTCGTCATAAGCCGGATCTTTGACACCTGTTGATGCCCATAACGGTCGTTGTACATGGGCTCCGGCTGATGCCAAAGACTGCCAACGATCTGTGTGTGTCAATGTCACGAACGAATCCCAAGCAAGTTGGGCGTTGGCGATGGCTGCTTTGCCGCGAAGTGCAGTTGCCTCCGGCGTTCCGATGGCATCGAGTTGTTGGTCAACGAGAGTGTCAACGCGGGAAACAAAGAATGATGCGACGGATTCGATAGTTGCAAGATCATGACCATTTGCCTTGGCAAGCTCTAGGCCTGCAAGCCATGCATTCATGACTTCGACATATCGCTCTACGGAGAAAATCAATGTCACGTTGACGCTGATGCCTTCGGCAAGTACTTGTGTGATTGCTGGAATTCCGGCTTTGGTTGCTGGAATCTTGATCATCAAATTCTTGCGGTCAACTGTGTTCCACAGTTCGATGGCTTGAGTAACGGTACCGTCGGTGTCGTTTGCCAGACGTGGATCAACTTCGAGCGAGACTCGGCCATCCACACCGTTTGAGGCAACCCAGGTGTCATAAAAAAGGTCGCAGGCACTCTGTACATCGGTGACAGTTAATGCCTTGACTGCGCTGTCAACATCGTGACCTTTAAGTTCTGCAATCTGCGGAGCATATTCGACAACACCTGAGGTCAAAGCCTTTTCGAAAATACTTGGGTTTGTCGTAACGCCAACTACAGATTTTGTCGCGATGAGTTCAGCCAGGTTGCCGGATTCGATGCGATGGCGATCAAGGTCGTCCAACCAGATCGACACTCCGGCGGCACTCAGTTCCTCGAGGGTACTCATTACTTCACGAGGCCTTTTACTGCTGATACAACGGCGGCTGAGGTGATGCCGAATTCTTCATAGAGCTTGTTGGCTCCAGCAGATGCACCAAAGTGTTCAAGTGAGACACAGGCTCCGTTTGACCCAACGTATTTCCACCAGCCTTGTGCAATTCCGGCTTCGATACTGACGCGAGCGGTTACGCTGCTAGGCAAAACTGATTCGCGGTAGTCATGGGACTGTTCGTCGAACCATTCCAAACATGGAGCAGAGACAACGCGTGTTGCGATGCCTGTCGCTTCGAGTTCATCACGTGCTGCTAACGCAATGCTGACTTCGGAACCGGTTGCGATGATGATCGCTTGTGGAGGGGCTGAAGCTTCAGCGAGAACGTATGCGCCGCGTGCAACAGTTTCAACGTCGCGTGTAACTGCTGTGTCAATCACTGGCAGGTTTTGGCGCGACAGCATGAGACCAACTGGGTTATGTCGGTGCATCGCAATTTGCCACACTGAAGCTGTTTCGTTGGCATCTGCAGGACGAACGATGTCCAGACCTGGAATCGCGCGAAGTGCCCACAAGTGTTCAACTGGCTGATGAGTTGGACCATCTTCGCCAACGCCGATTGAGTCATGAGTCCAGACGTAAGTCACTGGAAGTTTCATGAGTGCTGCGAGTCGGACTGCGCCACGCATGAAGTCGCTGAACACCATGAAGGTTCCGCCGAATGGTCGAGTTAAGCCAGCAAGTGACATGCCATTGAGTGCAGCGCCCATAGCGAATTCGCGAATACCAAAGTGGACGACGCGACCGTGAGTACTGGCATTAGGCATGGTGCTACCAGCTGGCAAGAACGAGTTGCCGTGTTCAATTGTGGTGAGGTTGCTTTCGCCTAGGTCGGCAGAACCGCCCCAAAATTCAGGAACGTTCTTAGCGATGGCGTTGATGACATCGCCTGAAGCTTTGCGCGTTGCAACTTGAGCGCCGGCTTCGAATACAGGAATGTCTGAATTCCAGTTTGCTGGAAGTTCACGCTTGATGAGGCGGGCTAGTAACTGTGCATTGTCAGGATGAGCATTCGACCAAGCGTCGAAAGTCTCTTGCCAGTCTGCGTGTAGTTGAGCGCCGCGCTCACGCACTTCGTGGGTACGTGAAATAACTTCGTCCGACACGTCGAAAGTCTTTGTTGGGTCAGCGCCGAGAAGTTCTTTTGTGGCTGCGATTTCAGCATCGCCAAGAGCTGAACCGTGAACCTTGCCGGTGTTCTGGAGGTTTGGTGCTGGCCAGCCAATGATGTTACGAACGCGAACGATTGATGGACGGTCGGTAACTGCCGATACGCGAGTGAGTGCAGCATCGAGTCCTGCGATGTCCACGCTGCCGTCTGCAGCCATGTCGACATGGTCAACATTCCAGCCATAGGCCGAGTAGCGAGCAAGGACGTCTTCGCTGAATGACACCGCTGTGTCACCTTCGATTGAGATGTGATTGTCGTCGTAGATAACGACAAGGTTGCCCAGTTGTTGATGGCCGGCAAGTGAGGATGCTTCGGCAGTGATGCCTTCTTGGAGACAGCCATCGCCTGCGATAACCCACACGCGATGATCGAACGGGCTCGTGCCAGCAGGTGCATCGTTATCGAGCAACCCGCGCACGTAACGAGCATCCATAGCCATGCCAACGGCGGTTGCAAGACCAGTACCGAGTGGACCGGTCGTCACTTCAACGCCAGCAGTGTGGCCGAATTCAGGGTGACCTGGCGTCAAGCTATCCCACGTGCGGAATGCCTTGAGATCGTCAAGCGATAGGGAATAGCCCGAAAGGAAGAGTTGAATGTAGAGCGTCAAGCTGCTGTGGCCGTTGGAGAGCACGAAACGATCGCGACCAATCCATTGTGGATCGCTTGGATCGTGGCGCAGGAACTTTTGGAACAGCAAGTAGGCAACTGGTGCCAAACTCATCGCTGTGCCTGGGTGGCCGTTTCCGACCTTTTGGACACTGTCCATTGCTAGGCATCGGGCTGTAACGACAGCCTTGTCATCAACTGGGGACCAAGAGAATTCGCTCACATTATTAATGGTATCTAGTGCCCGACGCGCCCTTGCGCTCGGCGCAGGTAGGCTTGCGGTTGTGTCTGTAGCAACCCCGCCCGAGGTCAAACCTCTCTCCACGTGGCGTGCATACCTTGCTCTGACTAAGCCTCGAATTATCGAGTTGCTTCTCGTCACCACGATTCCCACCATGTTCATGGCCGCAGGCGGATTTCCTGACTTGGCAACAGTGTGCTGGACTTTGGCAGGCGGCACACTTGCTGCAGGTGGCGCAAACGTACTTAATTGCTACATTGATCGCGACATTGATGCATTGATGCACCGCACCATGCATCGTCCTTCGGCAACTGGCCAGATTTCGGGCCGTCACACAATCATCTTTGGGATTGTGCTGTCGATACTTTCTGTCGGGCTCCTTCAGCTAACGGTTAACACGCTGTCTGCCGAGCTCGCAGCTCTGGCTATTGCCTTCTATGTATTTGGCTACACGCTGTTGCTCAAGCGCCGCACGAGTCAAAACATTGTGTGGGGTGGAGTTGCTGGTTGTATGCCAGTGCTCATCGGTTGGTCTGCAGTTCGTAATTCTTTAAGTTGGGAACCAGTAATCCTGTTCCTCATTGTTTTCTTTTGGACACCGCCGCATTACTGGCCGTTGTCATTGCGATACAAAGAGGATTACGCACGCGCTGGCGTTCCTATGCTTCCAGTCCAAGAAGAACCATTGACTGTGACGCGTCACATCATCATCTATTCATGGGTGATGGTTATTACTTCGTGGACTTTGATTCCAGTTGCCCATACGGGTTGGCTGTATTCCGCGGCAAGCATCGTTCTTGGATTGGCTTTCGTCTGGGAAGCCTATGCATTGCGCATTCGAGTACGTAAAGACCTCGAAGACTTGCAGCCTATGAAGTTGTTTCACTTCTCGATTTCCTACCTTGCGCTGCTTTTCTTGGCGGTAGGACTAGATCCGTTCTTGCATTAAGCGCGGGTAGCGATACTCATTCGCAAGTTAAGTGTTGCAACCCAAAGAATTGCTGAACCCAATACGTGCAGCGCGACGAGTGCCCACGGTAATCCCAAAAAATACTGTGAATATCCGATAAGGCCTTGAAGGGCGCTCGCTAGCAATACATCACGAGTACCGCGAATCGCGCGAGCTGGAGCGTTTGTGGCTCGCAATGCAATGTGTAGGCCAATCGTTAAGCCGATGAAAAGTACGACTAAGTCCGCGTGGAACCACGAAATGATGCGCGGATCAAACGGTAGGCGAGTGATGTCTGCGCTGTCACCGGCGTGCGGACCACTGCCGGTCACCAAAGTTCCAATTGTGATGATGGTAAGCGCGAGCAATGTGTGAATCTTTACTCCGACTGCGATTGCCGGATGAACGGCCAGATTCGCTGGCCCATCAGTGGGTTCGTAGCTTCGCCACAACAAAATCTGAGCAACGGTAATGAGACCCACACTCAACAAGAAATGTGCCGCAACTACCAACGGATTCAAATGAGTAAGCACCGAAATGCCACCAAGGATGGCTTGAGCGAAAATGCCTGCCATAGATCCGTAGGACAGAGTTCGAAGTGACTTGCGCTGACCTCGCATCGCGACGATTGTGGCAATGGCGATAGCCACAAGGACGAATGTGAGCATTCGGTTGCCAAATTCAATGTATTTATGCCAAGCCTGGGTCTGAGCTGATGTCGGGGTAATCGAGCCGTCCACGCATTCGGGCCATGTTGGGCATCCCAAGCCGCTGGATGTAACTCGAACCAGGGCGCCGGTGAACACAATCAACGTCTGAGCGACCAGATTTGCCTGTAATACGCGAGTTTTCCAAGGATTTAGCACGTTTCTAGCCTAGAGGTAACCCCCGATGTGCGAACACCGGGGAAATACGCAACAATAAGGTTGTGAAATTCAGCGGATCAGCAGCAGCCACAGTGGCCCGCACTTTGCTGACCCTTGGACCATCGACTGCAGTCTCGCTGGCCGAAGAACTAGGCCTAACCGGCACTGCAATCCGCAAAACCCTCGATGCCCTTGTCGAACAAGGATTTGTCGAGGCCACGGAACGCGCGCCTTATGGGCCAGCAGCCTTAGCCGGACCACGAGGACGTGGCCGCCCGGCCCGAGTTTTTAGTCTGACACCAGCTGGAAAATCCATGTTCGGCGCCCACGAAGATTCCCTAGCCGTTTCGGCCGTGAAATTCATGGCCCAAACCGCAGGTGCACACTCAGTTACGGCGTTTGCTGAACATCTCGCAGGCGATTTCAAGTCCCGTCACGCGGACATCGCAAGCCACGAATCGATTGAAGAGCGCGCATTAGCTCTTGTTGATGCGCTCAATTCCGAAGGCTTCGCTGCTGTTGTTACCCCTGGCCTTGGTGGATCTACTCAAATTTGTCAGCATCATTGCCCGATGGGTGATGTTGCCATTGAATTCCCGCATGTTTGCGAAGCCGAAACTCAAGCCTTCTCCGAACTCACCGGAGTTCATGTCACCCGATTGGCAACAATCGCAGGTGGCAGCCCAGTTTGCACGACCTTGGTACCACACACCCGAAGGGATACCGCATGACAACACAACAGGAAACGCTGGACTCGATTGGAAATTACGAGTACGGCTGGCATGACGAAAGCGAAGCAGGCACCAATGCTCGCCGTGGTCTTAACGAAGAAGTCGTTCGCGACATCTCCGCTAAGAAGAACGAGCCACAGTGGATGCTTGATCTTCGTTTGAAGGGCCTTGGCCTTTTCGACAAGAAGCCAATGCCGAACTGGGGAAGCGACCTCACA
>JALQVI010000056.1 GCA_023260395.1 Candidatus Nanopelagicales bacterium | reverse complement strand
CAAACGGTCACACGCGCCACAGAATGGACGCGTCACACTTGCGATGATGCCGACAGTTTCGGGTCCGCCATTAATGAGAAATTCTTCAGCCGGTGCAGAGCCACGTGTCTCGACCGGAGTAAGCGAGAAGACAGGATTGAGCGCAGCGAAAATATCGTCGGCCGTTTTCATTGTTAAGCGATCCCACACACCGCCCGCATCCAACGGCATCTGTTCGATGAATCGAAGCTTGAATCCTTCGTCGAGCGCCCACTTCACTAGCGAGACCGCTTCGTCGTCATTCACGCCTGGCATCAAAACAGTATTGATTTTGACCGGCGCCAATTCAGCATCGCGCGCTGCTTTAAGACCTTTCATCACGTCGTCAAAACGATCGCGGAATGTCATCGCCTTAAAGCGCTCTGGGTCAAGGGTGTCGAGGCTGACGTTGACGCGTTCAAGACCAGCGTCCTTCAACGGCTGAGCAAGTTCAGCCAAACGAATGCCATTAGTCGTTAGAGAGAGCTTCGGAGGATTTGGGAGCGAATTAATGCGCGCAACAATGTCAACGATGTCAGGTCGTAGCAGCGGTTCTCCACCAGTGAGTCGCACTTCGTCAATTCCTAGTTCGACACCGATTTCGAGAACTTTCATCAGTTCATCAGTGGTCAGCAACTCATCCGATGGCATCCATGCCGCAAAATCTGCAGGCATGCAATACGTGCATCGCAGGTTGCATCGATCAGTGAGCGAAACGCGAATGTCACGATGCACTCGACCGTAGGTATCAATCAAAGTCATGCGCAATTCACCCATTCATCGGTGCCATCAGTGAAAACTTGATGTTTCCAGATAGGGATTTGATTCTTGACTTCATCAACCAGCTCGGAACATGCGGCAAATGCTGCGCCTCGATGCTTGGCAGAAACACAAGCGACCAAGGCGGATTCACCTATGGCAATCGGACCATGGCGATGAGAAACAGCAAGTGCTTCAAGCTCATACTTTTCAGCGATTTGCGCAGCCACGTTTTCCAAAATCCCCTGAGCACTCGGATGTGCTTCGTATTCCAAGGTGGCAACCGACCGACCGTGATCGTTATCGCGAACATCTCCGCTGAAGGTGACTACTGCGCCAGCAACATGTGATTGCACAAGAACCGAAAGATGTGCAACCGAAATCGGGTCAGTTGTCACCGACACATGCACCACTTTGCTCACCTGTTCATTATGAACGGGAATCACGGTCTTCACCACCTGCGAAGTACCACATCGTGTGCCAATTGAGACTTTCTCTAGGACAATAGGCACATGAGCGAAGGATTGTTTGAAGCGCAGTGGGATGAAGCGCGTTCGATCGTGCACGAACTGGCACCTCGAAAAGACATCGAGACGGTTGAACTAGAGTCAGCCGTTGGTCGCGTTCTTGCTCGCGACGTCCTCGCTCTGGGCGACATGCCACCATTCGCAGCATCGCGCATCGACGGCTGGGCGGTCTCTGGCCCAGGACCCTGGACAGTGATTGGTGATGTAACTGCCGGGCATGACAGCGAACTCACACTCTTAGCTGGTCAGTGCACACACATTGCAACCGGAGCCGTTTTGCCAGTTGGTGCCACCGGATGCCTCAAAGATGAAGAATCGCTTCTCGAGGACAACATTGTTTCCCCAGCGCATGGCGCGCTCGGAATTTTGATTGATGGAGCACTCCCCGACCAACATGATGTTCGCCCAAGTGGATACGAAGCGCATCAAGGCGACGTTCTTATTTCGCGCGGTACTCGGATCACTCCAGGAATCGTCGGAGTCATCGCAGGCGGTGGGCACGATTCGGTGACCGTCTACCAGCAAATAACAATTGATGTTTTAGTCTTCGGCGACGAACTACTTACCTCAGGGCCGTCACGCGATGGCAAAGTGCGCGATTCTCTTGGGCCCCAGCTTCCCGCATGGATTAATCAACTCGGTGCCCGACTTCTGTCCGTCACACACGTCGAAGACACACTTGAGGCTCACACCGCTGCAATTCGAAATTCAGTTGCTGACTTAATCATCACAACAGGTGGCACAGCCGCTGGACCAGTTGATCACTTGCACCAAGCCATTGTTGATTGCGATGGTGAATTCGTCATAGATGCAGTCCTGGTTCGACCTGGCTATCACCAACTATTCGCCAAGCTTCCTGGACAGTTCCTACTTGGCCTGCCTGGCAACCCGCAGTCAGCCATCATCGGCCTACTCACACTCGGAGATGCGTTCCTCAAAGGCGCAGTAGACCAGTCGATGCCAGAACTACCAACAGTTGCGATGGCCGTTGACGCAAAGGCACCACCGCGTGAGATCCGTCTTGCGCTTTGCACGCGTGATGGGGACACTGCCCAACCTGTAGAACATCTTGATTCCTCAATGTTGCGGGGTTTTGTGACCGCACAAGGCTTTGCGCTTGTGCCTGCCGGTGGAGCCAAGGCTGGCGATCGTGTGCGGTGGCTAAATCTGCCATAACCCATAGGCTTGTGGAACATACCTTTGCGACAAGGAGTCCCACATGAAGGAAGTTCTTGACGAACTCCTCGAGGCCTTTGAGTCGGGCAAGCCATCTGCTCTAGCCACTGTCGTTCGAACGTGGCGTTCTGCTCCACGTCCCGCAGGCGCATCAATGTTGGTCACAGAGACTGGCGAGGCCATCGGTTCAATTAGTGGTGGCTGTGTCGAAGGTGCAGTTTACGAATTAAGCAAAGACGTCATCGGCGATGGCCAAGTGCGATACGAAACCTACGGCATCAGCAATGACGACGCATTTGCCGTCGGTCTGACATGCGGCGGCATCCTTGAGGTTTACGTGGAGCAGATCTCGCACGAAACGTGGCCAGAACTTCCTGCACTTGCAGCCAGTGTTCGCGCGGATGAACCGGTAGCTGTGGCAACAGTTGTCCGTGGACCGGCACACGTGGGAAATCACATGGTTATCTGGCCTGATCGTCGCGAAGGTGATTTAGGTTCCGCACGCCTCAACGACGCCGTTGGTGATGATGTTTTGGGCTTGCTTGAATCGGGAACAACAGGCTTTTTGCACTACGGATCTGATGGCGAACGTCGCGGCGATGAACTAGAAATTTTCGTTTCAAGTTTTGCGCCGAAGCCTCGAATGTTTGTCTTTGGTGCAATCGACTTTGCTGCGGCTGTTGCCAAAGTTGGTAAGTTTCTGGGATATCACGTGACTGTTTGCGATGCTCGGGAAATCTTTGCTACCAAAAAGCGATTCCCCGAGGCAGACGAAGTTGTCATTGACTGGCCTCACCGCTGGCTTGAAACTCAAACAGTCGACTCTCGAACCGTGATGTGCATCTTGACGCACGATCCAAAGTTTGATGTTCCCGTTTTGATGGCTGCACTGAAAACACCCGCTGCGTACATCGGCGCTATGGGTTCACGTCGTACTCACGAGGACCGCGAAGCTCGTCTACGCGAAGCCGGCGCGACCGAGGCTGACCTCGAACGCATCAAGTCCCCAATTGGCCTGGACTTGGGCGCTCGCACTCCAGAAGAAACAGCAATTTCCATTGCCGCTGAAATTGTGCAAGCACACTGGGGCGGAACCGGACGCAATCTGAACACCACAGAAGGCGCCATTCATCCTGGCGCACCTCGATGACCGAATTCGTTGGACTAGTTCTCGCGGCCGGCGAAGGCAAGCGTTTTGGCGGACCGAAGGCTCCATTCGAATTATATGGCGAACGACTTGTTGATCGTTCAGTTCGTATATTGAGTGAGGCAGGGGCTTCACATGTTTATGTCGTTCTCGGCGCCTGGGTCGGCAATGTTCCTCATGCCGAATGCATCGTGAACTCGGAATGGGAAACCGGAATGGGTTCGTCGTTGCGGGTTGGTTTGAACTACCTAGAAACCGAAACAGATTTTCAACGCGTTGTTATTACATTGGTCGACCTGCCCGGGTTGACTGCGCCAGCAATCCAGCGAGTGGCGAACGATAGTCAAGCGATTTCAGTCGCGACCTACGACGGAACTCGTGGGCATCCTGTGGCATTCAACCGTGAGCACTGGACGGAGGTTGCGAACTCTGCCTACGGTGATTTCGGTGCTCGAGAATTCTTGAAATCTCATGCGGAGTTAGTGAGCTCAGTAGATGTTAGCGATGTAGCAACTGGTGAAGATATGGATGTTCGTCCTTAACCGTGATGATGAATCACTAAACGGCCAACGCTAGTAATCGGGCCTGCGAGAAATAGAACACCTAATGCAAATACCCCACTTGCGAGTCCCATAAATCGTGAGATTGCGATTTTGTAGACGCTTGAGAATTCCAAAATCATCAGGACAGCCAGTGCGATCATTGGTCCTACCGAAGAAGGCATCAGCCAAAAAGCCGCGACCATCAGTGGCCCACACGCCAACATACAGTTCCCGCCAATGCGCATTCCATGCCTCAGACCAACATCAGTTGAAACATTCATGCACTGCGAAATCGCGTGATCATGCAATCGCGAAAACTGATAAATTCCCGCAATCGCGCACAAAGCAAAAGTCGCATACGTCGACGAGAAGCCTGACGCAACGTTGATGATTGCAATGGCTGGTAAGCCAGCCACAAGCCACACCGCGACAAAACCTAGAACCGAAGTCAGCAAGAACTTCATGCCACGTCGTTGTTTCCACGACAACAGGATCGCGAGCGGACTCATCATCAAGATGGACATCAGCGCCCAGCTATGAAACAGCGCGAGGCTCGAACCCATTTGCGGCATGCTCACACCCTAAGCCTGAATGCTTACTTTGTCCTGTGCGAACGACTTAATTCACGGTAAACCGCCGACATCAAACCTGATTTCCATTGGGTACTTGTGCGTTCTCGAGAAGTCGCCATTCATCATCAGAAAACAATCGAGACCGAATGAGAAACCGACGTCCTTCTGGAGATTCAATGCTGAATCCTCCACCGCGTCCCGGGACGACATCGACCGTCAGGTGAGTATGTTTCCAGTATTCGAACTGTTCTAAGGACATCCAAAACCCAATTGGCTTTTCAATTCCATCAATGGTGAGGCGGCCCAGAAGAACATCTGAACCCCCTACTCGAAATTCGCCTTCTGGATAACACATTGGCGAGCTCCCATCACAACAGCCACCTGATTGATGAAACATCAATGGGCCGTGCTTCAAAGTTAGCGTGCGCAGAAATTCTGCAGCCTCTGACGACACGTCAACACGGGATGGCAATGCATTCACAGCAATCTCCTAAAAGTCAAAGCGGGAGCCCTCTTCAATAGTGAGGGCTCCCGCAGCAATAAGCAAGGCTTAAAAGAATCCGAGCTTCTTAGGTGAGTACGAAACCAACAGGTTCTTAGTCTGTTGGTAGTGATCCAACATCATCTTGTGGGTTTCGCGACCGATACCCGATGACTTGTATCCACCAAATGCAGCGTGAGCTGGGTAGGCGTGATAGCAGTTTGTCCAAACACGGCCGGCTTGAATTGTGCGACCAGCACGGTAACCAGTGTTCATGTCACGTGTCCACACACCAGCACCAAGTCCATATAAAGTATCGTTTGCGATTGTCATTGCATCGTCAAAGCCGTCAAACTTTGCCACAGAAACGACCGGTCCAAAAATCTCTTCCTGGAAGATACGCATGTTGTTTGTGCCTTCAAAGATTGTCGGCTGCACGTAGTAACCACCTGCGAGATCGCCACCGAGGTCAGCACGCTCGCCACCCGTGACAATTTTCGCACCTTCCTGCTTTCCAATTTCAATGTACGACAGGATTTTCTCGAGTTGGTCATTGCTTGCCTGAGCACCAATCATGGTGTTTGTATCGAGTGGGTTACCTTGAATGACGGCCTGAGTCCGAACTGTAGCGTCCGATAGGAAATTGTCATAAATCGGCGCTTCAATGAGCGCACGAGAAGGACAAGTACATACTTCACCTTGGTTCAAAGCAAACATGGTGAAACCTTCAAGAGCCTTGTCATAGAAGTCATCATTCTCAGCCGCAACGTCTTTGAAGAAAATGTTCGGGCTCTTGCCACCAAGTTCAAGTGTTACTGGAATGATGTTGTCCGATGCGTACTGCATGATCAATCGTCCTGTTGTGGTTTCACCTGTGAATGCAATCTTTGCGATTCGGCGTGATTGCGCCAATGGCTTACCAGCTTCAACACCAAAGCCATTGACGATATTCAATACACCAGGAGGCAATAGATCCTTGACTAGATCCATCCAGAAATGAATTGACACCGGTGTCTGCTCAGCAGGCTTTAACACGACACAGTTACCGGCAGCCAGAGCCGGAGCCAGTTTCCAGGTAGCCATCAAGATCGGAAAGTTCCAAGGGATGATTTGGCCAACAACACCTAGAGGCTCGTGAAAGTGGTATGCAACTGTGTCATCGTCGAGCTCACCCAACGTGCCTTCTTGAGCACGAATTGCGCCCGCAAAGTAACGGAAGTGGTCTATCGCAAGTGGAAGGTCTGCTGCGAGAGTTTCGCGAACGGGCTTGCCGTTCTCCCACGTCTCTGCAACTGCGAGAGCTTCGAGATTTGCTTCCATCCGATCTGCAATCTTGAGCAGAATATTGGATCGTTCAGTTACCGAGGTCTTGCCCCAGGCAACCTTTGCCGCATGTGCCGCATCCAGCGCCTTTTCAACGTCTGCCGCATTACCGCGTGCTACTTCACAGAAAACTTGGCCGTTCACTGGAGAAACGTTTTCGAAATATTCGCCTGAGGAAGGCGCTACGTACTGGCCACCGATCCAATGATCGTAGCGAGACTTGTACTCGGCAGGACTTCCAGCCTGTCCGGGTGGAGCGTAAACAGTCATTGTCTATCTCATTTCCTAGAAAGAGCGCCCACAATTCGTGGGCTACTAGGTGCAACGTACGCGCGAAGTGGATAACTGTTCCTAGCCATTGAGTCAGGACTAGACCAAGGCGCGACGTATAGACAGGTTTTTACCTATACCTATGGACAGGTACCAAAAATCGGGCGTAATGTGCAAATGTGGAGTCCGAAGTCAGAACAGATGTTCCTCGAGGCCGACGCTCACCCACCGCCAGAACTCGTGTGGTGGTGGCAGATAGCAATGCAATTACACGTGCGGGCGTTCGGGCAATCTTGGAGCGCGCGCCCGGTACAGCCATCATCGGCGAAGCCACTACATACGATGCTGCCCTTCAGGCGGTCGAAGAACATGGGCCTGATGTTCTCGTTATTGACCTCGACCTAGGTGACGATACGACACGCGGATTAACTTTGTGCGAAGAAATTTGTGAGCGCTTTAGCGAGACACATATCTTGGTTCTTGCATCGACACTTTCCGAAATGGTACTTGTCGAAGCATTGCGACGAGGCGCAAATGGCTACCTGGTAAAAGATCAAGTTACTGCCGATGAATTGGTTCGCAGTGTGCGTGCAGTGCAAGAAGGAGACACCGCTTTTGGCAAGGGAATTGGTGCACTGGTCGCTCGCAAATTGGGAAATAGCGAAACTTCAACTAAAAATGATTTGTCTGACCGAGAAGTTGAAGTAGTCAGACTTGTCGCCCAAGGATTAAGCAACAAACAAATTGCGCACGAACTTTTCATCGCAGTTAGTACTGTTAAGTTCCATATTCACAATGCTTGCATGAAACTGCATGCCGCACGACGAGCCGAACTAGTTCACCGCGCTTTAAGTGCAGGAATCATTTAATTAACCGAAGCCAGCGCGCTTGAAATCCGAGAGCGCAATTCCTCGAATCGCACTTCTGGTACTTCCTTATCTTCTTGCTGAACATAGAAAACATCCACGGCTTCTGAACCTAAAGTTGCAACACGCGCTCCGACAATTTCTAGACCACAGTCACTTATCGAATTGGCAATGTCGTGCAATAGCCCCGGTATGTCATGAGCTCTAACTTCAATAACTGTCGCATGTGCTGAGGCCTGATTATCAATGAGTACGAGCGGATCTGCCACGTTAGCGTCAGTGCGAGGAACATCTGACCGTCGCCGTTTTAATTTTTCCTCTACATCAAAAGTCCCATTGAGTGCCAGGCGCAGATCCTGTGCAACCAAAGCCACGTTGGGCATTTCGCCGAACAATGGCGTCACTCCCCAGGTGCTTACCGCATGCCGCCCCACGGTTCGCGTTGTGGCTGTTCGCACCCCGAGTCGATGCAATGACAAGACTCCTGCAATAACAGCTAACAGTCGGTGACGGTCAGGAACCGCCACCGTCAGCATAGGTAATGTCGATTCAGCATCAAGTGTTACGTGAACATCGTCATCATCGGCCACATCGATATCAAGGTGCGGCAGTTCCGGAAGTTCATCACCGCGCAAACTCAAATGTGAAAAATGTACGAGCTCGGAAATTAAGCCAAAACGCCAATCTGTCGCAACAGCTGGTCCCGTTGCTCGCGCATCGCTTTCCGTTAGTGCATGGAGCAAGTCGAGAAATTCATGAGTCTTCACAGCCTCTGTCACCAGGTCAATCGTGGCAGCGTCGCGAGGGTCACGACGCGTTGCTAACTCTGGGAGCAGCAAATGATATTTCACTAAATCGACGAGAACTCGAGTATCTGCCTCGTCGAACCCAATTTCCGGAGCTATTCGATTTACTAGCTCTACTCCGATTTCAGTGTGGTCTCCCCCACGTGCTTTACCAATGTCATGCAGCAACGCCCCAACCAGAAGTAAATCGGGACGGGCAACACGACGCGTCAATGTCGAAGCCCGCACTGCCGTCTCGATCAAATGACGGTCAACCGTGTAAACATGAACCGGATTGTGCTGCGGCGCAGAACGGACCTGTGACCACTCGGGAATCAGTTTCGACCAAACATCAAATTGATCAAAAGCTTCCCAAACTGGTACGGCATTTCGTCCTGCACCGAGTAATGACACCAGTGACTCGCGAGCTTGTCGCGGCCAAGGTATGGGCAATTGTGCGCTTTCTTGGGCAAGATTATGCACTGTCTTTGGAGATAACCTGAGCCCATTTTGGGCAGCTGCTGCAGCTGCTCTCAGAAGTAAGAGCGCGTCTTCCCTTGGATCAGCATCCTTCGAAAGAACCACTTGCCCTTCGAACTGAACAACACCTTCGGCTAGAGGTTTGCGCTCGACAACAACGCGCTTAGAACTGGTACTTCCAAATCGACGACGCCCGATTGGCTCGGCTGGACGTTTAACTCGATTCCATGCCAAATCGCTAGCAAAACTAATGGTGCGGCCGGCTCCATAGATGGCTTTTAACAGTTCATCGCGATTGTCAAAACCAAGAGACTCAGCTATGGGCGATTGTTCTTGCTGCAAAACACGAT
>JALQVI010000055.1 GCA_023260395.1 Candidatus Nanopelagicales bacterium | reverse complement strand
CCCTGCGGCCGTCCATTTCGACGACAGACAATCGTGCGTTATCGACTGTGATGTCATCGCCAACCATAGGAATTCGGCCAAGTTCCGAAGCAATAAAGCCACCAACTGTTTCGTAGTGACCTTCCGGTAGTTCAACGCCCGTTGCGTCTTGGAAATCTTGCAGGTTGTCCAAGCCATCGACAATCGTGTCTTGACCTACCGGAATCGTGCCTTCGGACTCGTCGGTGTCGTATTCATCGCGAATGTCGCCGATGAGCTCTTCGACGAGGTCTTCCATTGTGATGATTCCGGCAGTGCCGCCGTACTCATCAATAACTAGTGCCATGTGCATGTTCGCAGCACGCATTGCACTCAAGGTTGGGATTACTTGCTTGCTGCCTGGGAAACGTGCAATCTCGCGAGCCAAATCACTCACTCGAATTGAACGTTCTCGCATATCGGGGTCAAGCAAGTCACGAACGTGAATAAAGCCAATGACATCGTCTTGTGAATCATCGCTGACTGGGTAACGCGAATGTGGTTTGTCGGCAACAATTTTTACAGCCTTGAACGCTGGCAAATCAGCATCGAGGAAAGCAACCTCTGTTCGAGGAATCATGATTTCGCGGATTTGGCGATCACCAGCAGAAAACACATCGTCAATCATTTCGCGCTCGGCCGACGACAAATCTTCGTGAGCAGCAACCATGCCTCGAAGTTCTTCACCAGAGATTTGCTCTTTGCCTGCTTTTGGATCGCCACCTAATAACCGAACAACCAAGTCCGTCGATGCTGACAGCAAAGTAATAAACGGCGCGAAAATTTTTGCAACGATATCCAACGGGCGCGCAAGGAACAGTGCATAACGTTCTGCATGTTGCAGCGCCATGCGCTTTGGCGTGAGTTCGGCAAACACCAACGCAAGATAGGCCACAGCAATTGTGGAACCAATCAAGCTGACAACTTCAGCAAGCGAATCCGACCAACCAAGGGCGACGAGCTTTGGGGCAATGATTGGAACAATCCGCTTCTCACCATAAGCAGCTGAAAAGAATCCCGTGAGCGTTACGCCAACTTGGCCAGCGGCAAGAAATCGATTCGGATTCTGCACTAAACGTTCTAGTCGGCGACCTTTTCGACCTTTTGTCGAAGCAAGCTTTTTTACTTGACTATCACGTAGCGTGATGAGCGCAGTTTCTGCGGCAACAAAAAGCGCGCCAAGAATCGAGAAAAGCAGAATTGCACCGAAAATCGGCAGTAGTTCGCGCACAGTTGAATTCTACAGATTAAATGTGGCGGTAATCGGTGCGTGATCGGACCAGCGTTCCGCATAAGAATTGGCTTTATCGATACGGATATCGATTAACTTATCCGCCAAGTCCGTTGTGGACACGTGATAATCGATGCGCCAACCGGTGTTCGTATCGAACGCTTGGCCACGCATGGACCACCAGGTGTACGGCCCTTCAACTTCACCAGCATGCTTGCGACCCAAATCAACAACGCCGACTTTGTCGAACCAGATGTCGAAGTAAGCGCGCTCATCTTCATGGAAGCCCGCCTTGCCGACATTGCCCTTCCAATTTTTGATGTCCAACGTTGTGTGACCAACATTGAAGTCACCACAGGCAAGGAAGTGTCCGCCGCCTTCTGCGGCTTTTTTCTGCGAAGCCTTGAACCACTTGGTCATGGAATCGAGGAACTTGTACTTGTCTTGCTGAACTGGCTTTTCAATGTCGCCAGCAAATACGTAAACCGAGGCAATAGTTAATGGGCCACTTGGTGTATCGATTGTTCCCTGCACCCAGCGACCTGTTCCAGTGAATTCCTTTGGGCCAACACCTGTTTTCACATTTGCCAGGGGAAGTGTGCTGAGCATCGCGACGCCTGAATGACCCAGGCGCAAACTTTCATCGCTAGCAACGAACAGATCACTCAAGCCTTCTTCGGCAAGAACTTCATGCAGTTGTGCGTCAGTCGCACGAACTTCCTGCAGACACGCAACTGTTACTGCGCCAGAGCGAAGTTGTTCACCGATCCATGCGATGCCACCCTTGCGAGCGGCCGCACGTACACCGTTGACGTTGACGGACATGACACCTAGCGGCGCCATTTATGCCATTGCCTTTTGTAGGTTCTCGTTGATTGCAGCAAGGAACTCTTCGGTCGTCAAGTAAGGCTGTTCCTTACTGATGAGCAATGCTAAGTCCTTGGTCATCTTGCCTTGTTCAACTGTTTCGATGCAGACACGCTCAAGTGTCTGTGCGAAAGCAGTGACTTCTGGCTGGTTGTCCAACTTGCCTCGATGCGCAAGACCTTGGGTCCACGCAAAGATCGACGCGATTGGGTTGGTCGAGGTTGGCTTGCCCTGTTGGTGCTGGCGGTAGTGACGAGTCACAGTTCCGTGTGCAGCTTCGGCTTCGACCGTCTGGCCATCTGGGGTCATTAGTACAGATGTCATTAGGCCAAGCGAACCAAACCCTTGAGCAACTGTGTCGGACTGAACGTCACCGTCGTAGTTCTTGCACGCCCAGACGTAGCCACCTTCCCACTTCAGTGCGCTAGCAACCATGTCGTCGATAAGGCGATGTTCGTAAGTGATGCCAGCAGCTTCGAAGTCAGCCTTGAACTCTGCGTCGAAGACTTCTTGGAAGATGTCCTTGAAGCGACCGTCATAGGCCTTGAGGATTGTGTTCTTTGTCGACAAGTAAACCGGGTACTTACGGCCAAGACCGTAGCGCATCGATGCACGAGCAAACTCGCGAATTGATTCGTCCAAGTTGTACATACCCATAGCAACACCAGCTGCTGGGAAATCAAACACGTTGAATGACATTGGTTCGCTGCCATCAGCCGGTTCGAATGTCATGGTCAACGTACCGGCACTTGGCACTTTGAAATCAGTGGCCTTGTACTGGTCACCGAATGCGTGACGTCCAACGATGATTGGCTTGTTCCAACCTGGAACCAAACGCGGAATGTTGCTGATGATGATTGGCTCACGGAAAATCACGCCACCAAGAATGTTGCGGATTGTGCCGTTTGGCGACTTCCACATTTTCTTGAGACCAAATTCTTGGACGCGTGCTTCATCAGGCGTGATGGTTGCACACTTCACGCCAACACCATGCTTCTTGATCGCTTTGGCCGAATCGATGGTGACTTGGTCATCGGTATCATCACGGTGTTCCATGCCAAGGTCGTAGTACTCGAGGTCGACATCGAGATACGGCAAAATCAGTTGATCCTTGATGAACTGCCAGATGATGCGAGTCATCTCGTCGCCATCTAGTTCAACAACAGTGCCTTTAACCTTGATTTTTTCCATGACAATTCCTCTTGTAGAGATTTGCTGTGCTTATAAATCTTTAACGTCAGCTTGCTTTTCGCGAACTGCTTCAGCCGCTTCTTTCAGGCTGGCCAATTCGCTTTCGGTGAGTGCGGTTTCGACAACCTTGCGCACGCCTTCGCGACCGATTTCGGCTTCGACGCCGAGGTAAACACCCTCGATGCCGTATTCGCCATCAACCCATGCACACACTGGCATGACTGCGCCGGAATCTTCGATGACTGCCTTGGCCATGCGAGCTGCAGCAGCTGATGGTGCATAGTAAGCCGAACCAGTCTTGAGCAAAGCAACAACTTCAGCGCCACCGTTGCGAGTGCGAACTACGAGTTCTTCAATCTTTTCTGCAGACAGCAGGTCAGAAAGTGGCTTGCCATCAACAGTGCAACGTGATGGAACCGGCACCATGGTGTCGCCGTGCGATCCAAGCGTCAGAGTCTTGACTGAAGAAACAGGAACGTTTAGTTCTTCGGCAACAAAGTTGGTGAAGCGTGCGGTGTCGAGCATGCCAGCCTGGCCAAGAACGCGGTTCTTTGGGAAGTTTGTTGCCAGCTGTGCGAGTGCTGTCATTTCATCCAGTGGGTTAGACACCACGATGACCACTGCATTCGGTGCATGCTTGGCGACGTTTTCGGCAACGCCGCGAACAATCTTTGCGTTTGTTTCGATCAAGTCCATGCGGCTCATGCCAGGCTTGCGTGGCAGACCTGCAGTGATAACAACAACGTCTGAACCTGCAATTACTTCGTAACCTTGACCATCAATCGTGGTGGTCTGGCCAACAATCTTGGTTTCAAAACCTTCGATTGAACGCGACTGATTCATGTCGAGTGCAAGACCTTCTGGCTTGCCTTCGAGAATGTCTGTGAGAACAACCGTGTCAACGATGTTGTACTCAGCGATACGTTGCGCCGTTGTTGATCCGTAGAAACCTGCACCTACAACTGTTACTTTGCCAGCCATGAAAAACCCTTTACTCGCCTCGCGCCGATCGGCGCAAAGTATCTTGATGTCAAGACAGTTCTAGGTTACTCCACGCAAGTGGCACTAGATATTTCGGTGTGGCACAACCAACGCCAGGAGTAGCAAAACCACACCCAGCGTAAATAGGACAGTCAGGTCGATTCGTCGGCGGCGAACCCGCAACAATCCAGCCCCATGGTCGGACAGCAAAAGCCGAAGCAGAAAAGCCCACAAAACACTGACAGCAAACAGCACGGCACCTGAACGGAAGTCCACAAATACGACCAACAAAATGCCGGCTGCCATAAGTGCATAGACACTGAGCAGCGGCCACTGTCGGCGAAGCAGTTTTCTCATCGGGTCAATCTTCTCGTAAAACCACAATCGAACGAGGATTAATGGAAGAAGTGACGCGTGCCAGTGACATACATCGTGATGCCGGCGGCTTTCGCTGCAGCAAATACTTCTTCGTCGCGAAGTGATCCGCCTGGTTGAACGACAGCCTTGACGCCAGCGTCCAACAAGACTTGAAGACCATCAGCGAATGGGAAGAACGCATCTGATGCAGCGACACTTCCCTTGGCGCGATCTTCGCCGGCACGATTCACCGCAAGGTGAGCTGAGTCAACGCGATTGACTTGGCCCATGCCGATGCCAACGGCACCTAAATCTTTGGCTAACAAAATCGCATTGGACTTCACACAACGAACGGCGTTCCAAGCAAATTCCAAATCATGAAGCGTTGCTGCATCTGCGGGTTCACCAGAAACTAAAGTCCACGATGAGCTCTTGTCCCCTGGTGCCTGCATGCGGTCTTGAGTCTGAACCAACATGCCACCTGAAATGGGACGCATTTCAGAATGCGCTTCTGCGGTCGGCGCCGCTGAGACTAGCAATCGAATGTTTGCTTTGGCTTTCAAAACTTCGAGCGCATCATCATCAAAAGCCGGAGCGACAATGACCTCAGTGAATACCTCGGAAACAGCATTTGCCATTGCAAGGTTCACTGGGCGATTTGTTGCGATGACGCCACCAAATGCACTGACCGGATCTGTGGCATGAGCTTTGGCATATGCCTCGTCGATAGTCGCCCCAACAGCGACACCACATGGATTGGCGTGCTTGATGATGGCAACGGCAGGTTCCGAATGGTCATAGGCTGCACGGCGAGCAGCATCGCCATCGACGTAGTTGTTGTAAGACATTTCTTTGCCATGTAGTTGCTCAGCATGAGCGATGCCTTCAAGGCCAGACAATGAAATGTAAAGAGCAGCAGACTGATGTGGGTTTTCGCCGTAACGGAGTGTTTGAGCGCGTTCCCAAATACCGCCGAGCCAAGCCGGTAATTCGTCGCTATCGCCAAGCAAAGTCGAACCCAACCACGATGCAACCGCAACGTCATATGCGGCAACATGACGGAATGCATCACGTGCAAGTGCGGTGCGTTGCTTCATCGTGAAGCCTTCGCCAGCAACCGCGCTCAGCACTTCTTCATACCGTGCTGGATCAACAACGATGGCAACATTGGCGTGATTCTTTGCGCTGGCTCGCACCATGGCTGGGCCACCGATATCAATCTGCTCGACACATTCATCAGTTGATGCACCTGAAGCAACTGTCTGGGTGAATGGATAAAGGTTTACAACAACGAGGTCGAACGGTTCAATTCCCAGTTCATCAATTTGGCGTTGATGTTCTGGATTGCGAACGTCCGCAAGAATTCCGCCGTGGATAGCCGGATGCAGCGTCTTGACTCGTCCATCGAGGCACTCAGCAAAACCAGTGACATCTTTAACTTCGGTGACAGGGATACCGAGACTCGCAATTTGTGCAGCAGTACTTCCCGTCGAGACGATCGCAACGCCAGCATCGTGCAATCCATGGGCCAGTTCACTCAAACCGCTTTTGTCATAAACACTGACAAGTGCGCGGCGAATCTTTTTTGTTTCAGTCATGAGAGTGAACCTTCTTGATGTTTTGTTACATCAGGAAATCTGATGCTTCCGGTAGCAAAATTACCAACTGTTTCGACAAGTAATTCGCGTTCTTGAATCTTGATACGTTCGTGCAAGCTTGCTTCGTCGTCAGTGTCGTGAATCTCAACTACGCGTTGTGCAATAACTTTGCCCGTATCGACCCCAGCGTCAACGAAGTGAATCGTAGTTCCCGTCTCTGTTGCGTGAGCAGCCAACGCATCGCGAACAGCATGTGCGCCAGGAAAATTCGGCAAGAGGGCTGGATGCGTATTGATAATGCGCCCTTCGAAGTCACCCAAAACACGTGGACCGAGAATCTTCATAAAGCCCGCTGAAACAACAAGGTCTGGTTGCGCAACATGAATCGCTTGACGCAAAGCTTCATCCCACGCAGCGCGGTCATCCTGCAACGCAACTATATGGGTTGTGATCCCCGCTTTATTTGCCCGTTCGATGGCCGGACATTCAACGTCAGTAATCAATCCAACGATGTCGATATTCATGTTGGGTGCGGCGTCGATGAGCGCCTGAAAGAGCGTGCCAGAACCCGAGGCTAAAACAACGACCTTGAGTGGCTTCACAAAGCCAAGTCTATTTACTGCTCTTCCGGCGCGTTACGGTGCCGCAGAATAAACAGCACCGAAATCAAGAACCGCGGAATAACCAGCAGCACAAGCGCAGTAAAGCCGCACACTGTAAACGCAGCAATGGCGACTTCCATGGCATGAGGGCCTACGAACTCTAACTGCGACGATCCAAGTGAACCGCTGGATGCTACGCACAGCAAAAAGATAATGACACCTAAAACCAAGTCCGCAACGACAGTGACAAGTACTTCGTAGCCGCTGATCATGTGACGCAAGCTCGAAACGAATGAAACTTCTTGTGGCTTCCAGTGCATACGCGGTAACGACAAATACATAGCAAGGCCCGCGAGTACGGGCACAATCACGACAAAGGAACCGTACGGAATTGCTTCACTGGGAAGCGATGCGAGTATCGGAAATGCCGGAAGACGGCCCGGTGTTGCCGAAGTAGCCGACATAGCCGCGTGCGTGCCCAGAGCAAATCCTGGACCGACAAAATACGACATGGACCACAGCGCAGCAGTTGGCAAGTAGCCAATTCCAAGAAACGCCAAGAACAAACCGTCGAGAAAAGACGGAGCCATCAAGGTTGCAACGGAACGCACTTCTCCAAAGTGCACAACCAGTGCAACTACGCTTCCCAGCGCCCCAAAGAATACGAGTACCAGCGCAGCCAATGCGCCCGGACGTAGCCCGTCGACAATGACGCGCGGCAAAGGTTCGAGCAAAATCGATCGACTAGGTGCATAAGTAACGATGCACGCAACCGTTACACACAGCGCAACAATTGCGCAGTGCACAAATGCGCGCCAGACGAACACATAAAGGTCATTCGTATTTGAGATGAGCGCGATGAGACCGCCAAGTAGCGAATAAGCAGTCGATACACAGATGGCAACCATCCAGAAATCCCGAGCTGATTTTGGCTCGGAACTCTTAATCGCCCAGTGCGTTGACTTCCACAAGAAAACTACAGGGAGAAAAATAAAACCCCACGGGAGCAGCCCCAGAACGTTGCCACCGATTACTACCGGCACAAGTTGCACACCAAGCCAGGAAATTCCACAAGCACGTAAAACTTGAGTTGTTGATTCATTTCCATGTGCAGCAAACAGCCACACGGTCATGACTACCGCAAAGGTGGTGACGAAACCGAGTGTTATCGCGCCGAGCGTGGCTAGAACGCTGGCAACTGGAACAGAATGTTCGGCAATGTGCTCTTCACGGACAGGCTGACGCCATTGACGCGATGGGCGCGCAGGCGGACGACTATCAATAGGCACAACAGCAATAGTTCCAGCACTTGCCGTTCACAACGGCAAGCGACACGACTAACTACTTAAGCAGTTCGCGAACCAGACGTGCAGCTTCGCTTGGAGTCTTGCCGACCTTGACGCCGACAGCTTCCAATGCGCTCTGCTTAGCAGCAGCTGTTCCACTTGATCCAGAAACAATTGCACCGGCGTGGCCCATGGTCTTGCCTTCGGGAGCAGTGAAGCCTGCAACATAACCAACAACTGGCTTTGTGACGTTGTCTTTAATGAACGCGGCTGCGCGCTCTTCGGCGTCGCCACCAATTTCACCAATCATGACAATGACTTCGGTGTCTGGATCATCTTGGAATGCCTGAAGGGCATCGATGTGCGTGGTTCCGATGATTGGATCGCCACCGATACCGACGCAGGTTGAGAAACCGATGTCGCGAAGTTCGAACATCATTTGGTAAGTCAGAGTTCCTGACTTACTCACGAGACCAATGCGGCCGGACTGTGTGATGTCGCCAGGAATGATTCCAGCGTTCGACTTTCCTGGACTGATGAGACCTGGGCAGTTAGGGCCAACGACGCGAGTTGTTCCTGCGTTTTGCGCGTACTGAAAGAACGAAGCGGTGTCGTGAACTGGCACACCTTCGGTAATGACAACACACAATGGAACTTGTGCATCTACGGCTTCGATAACAGCGCCCTTGGTGAACTTAGGCGGCACGAACACGACTGAGACGTTTGCGCCAGTTGCAGCGACGGCTTCTTGCACCGAATTGAAAACTGGAATGCCATCTACTTCTTGGCCACCCTTGCCTGGCGTGACACCAGCAACAACGTTGGTTCCGCTAGCAACCATGCGACGAGTGTGCTTGGTACCTTCGGAACCAGTCATACCTTGAACGAGAATCTTGCTGTCTTCGTTAAGAAAAATCGCCATGATGTCCTACTTACCTGCTGCTAGTTGAGCGACGCGACGTGCGGCATCGTCCATAGTCTCTACACGTTCAATGAGTGCAATGCCGGACTCGTCGAGAATGCGACGGCCTTCGGCTGCGTTGTTGCCATCAATGCGGCACACGATTG
Organism: Candidatus Nanopelagicales bacterium; assembly: GCA_023260395.1. Classification (GTDB taxonomy): domain Bacteria; phylum Actinomycetota; class Actinomycetes; order S36-B12; family UBA5976; genus UBA5976. The sequence continues at coordinate 261 of JALQVI010000055.1, read as the reverse complement.
GCTTGGTGATTGGTTCGCCACGGTCAGCAAGCATGGCAACTGCCTGAACGATGCCGTTTGCCACAGCATCGCAAGCGGTGATGCCACCGAAGACGTTGACGAATACTGCCTTGACGTCTGGGTCACCAAGAACGATGTCCAAACCATTTGCCATGACCTGGGCGCTTGCGCCACCACCAATGTCAAGGAAGTTTGCAGGCTTTACACCACCAAATTCTTCACCGGCGTATGCAACGACATCGAGGGTCGACATAACGAGGC
>JALQVI010000054.1 GCA_023260395.1 Candidatus Nanopelagicales bacterium | reverse complement strand
CGCGCCGGTGTTGGTGCTGCGGAATACGTCAAGAACTTGGGTGCTCGTCCATCGGTTCCTGATTCTGAAATCGATCGCGCGCTTGCAGTTGCAAACGCACCGTACGAAAGCAACGGCGACGAGAACCCATACGCACTGCATGCTGAACTACAGCAGATGATGAACGATCTCGTCGGCATCATCCGTGACGAAGCAGAAGTTCAAGAAGCTCTCGACAAGCTCGAAGTTCTCAAGGATCGCGCAGCTAAGGTCAAGGTTGAAGGTCCTCGTAACTTCAACACTGGCTGGCACTTGGCGCTGGACTTGTGGAACATGTTGCTCGTTAGCGAAGCCGTTGCTAAGTCAGCACTCACACGTCAGGAATCACGCGGTGGTCACACTCGCAATGACTTCCCAACGATGGATGCGAACTGGCGCAAGTGGAACTTGTTGACCAAGTGGAACGGCAAGAACGTGGAGCTCGTCAAGGAAGAAAATCCGTTGATGCCTCGCGAACTTGCTGAACTATTCGACGTCGAAGAACTCAAGAAGTACTTGTTGCCTGAAGAACTCGAGCAACTAGGCATGGGAGGTCAGTAATGGGTTACTTAGCAAAGTTGCGCGTATGGCGCGGCGATAAGTCCGGTGGCCAACTGGTAAACCACGAGGTCGAAGTTAGCGAAGGCGAAGTTGTCCTCGACATCATTCACCGTTTGCAGGCAACACAAGCTCCAGACCTCGCGGTTCGTTGGAACTGCAAGGCTGGCAAGTGTGGTTCTTGTGCTGCAGAAATCAACGGCCGTCCACGATTGATGTGCATGACTCGCATGAACACGTTCGGTGAAGATGAAGAAATCACCGTGACCCCAATGCGTACATTCCCAGTCATCAAGGACTTGGTGACGGACGTATCGTTCAACTACCAAAAGGCTCGCGAAGTTCCAGCATTTGATCCACCGAAGGATCTTGCACCTGGCGAATACCGCATGGCTCAAGTTGACGTACAGCGCAGCCAAGAATTCCGTAAGTGCATCGAATGTTTCATGTGTCAGAACGTTTGCCACGTCATTCGTGATCACGAAGACAATAAGGAAGCTTTCTCAGGTCCTCGTTTCTTGATGCGTATTGCTGAACTCGATATGCACCCACTGGATCAAACTGATCGCAAGAACATGGCTCAAGAAGAGCACGGCCTTGGAATGTGCAACATCACCAAGTGCTGTACCGAAGTTTGCCCAGAGCACATCAAGATCACCGACAACGCACTCATTCCGATGAAGGAACGCGTTGTCGATAACAAGTACGACCCACTTGTGTGGCTAGGTCGCACAATTACACGTCGCAAGAACGACTAGTAGTTCTTGCTCAGCAGCGAACGGTAGTAACGAAACATGGCACTGTCAGAATCGGGACTACCGTTCGATGCTGTTTACGGCCCGGATGCCCTTGACGGCTTCGACCCAGCAACCGCACTTGGCGAACCGGGCGAGTATCCATACACCCGTGGTGTGTACCCATCGATGTACACCGGTCGCCCTTGGACCATGCGTCAGTACGCAGGTTTTGGCACCGCGGCGGAATCCAACAAGCGCTACCACCAGCTATTGAACGCTGGCCAAACCGGCTTGAGCGTGGCTTTCGACCTGCCAACCCAGATGGGTTACGACTCGGATCACATCTTGGCTCACGGCGAAGTTGGCAAGGTCGGCGTTGCAATCGACTCCATCGATGACATGGCAATTTTGTTCGACAAGATTCCACTGGACCAAGTGTCGACCTCGATGACAATCAACTCGCCAGCTGCAACGTTGCTATTGATGTATCAATTGGTTGGCGAACAGCAAGGCGTTGCGCCGTCAGCTTTGCAGGGCACGATTCAGAATGATGTGCTCAAGGAATACATCTCCCGCGGACCTTACATCTTCCCGCCGGCTGCGTCATTGCGTCTGACTACCGACATCTTTTCTTATTGCAAGCGCGAAATTCCAAAGTGGAACACGATTTCGATTTCGGGATATCACATGGCCGAAGCCGGTGCCACGCCTGCGCAAGAAATCGCATTCACCCTTGCAAACGGCATTGAGTATGTTCGTGCAGCTGTAGCAAGTGGCATGGACGTCGATGACTTTGCGCCGCGTCTTGCATTCTTCTTTGTTTCGCGCACAACGCTGCTCGAAGAGGTTGCGAAGTTCCGTGCCGCTCGTCGTATCTGGGCAAAGATCATGCGTGATGAATTCGGCGCAAAGAACCCCAAGAGCATGATGCTGCGTTTTCACACTCAGACTGCTGGTGTTCAACTCACTGCGCAACAGCCAGAAGTAAACTTGGTTCGCGTGGCTATCCAAGGCCTAGCTGCTGTACTCGGTGGCACACAGTCGCTTCACACAAACTCATTCGATGAAGCGATTGCATTGCCAACTGAAAAGGCGGCACGCCTTGCACTTCGCACACAGCAAGTTTTGGCATACGAAACTGACATCACCAAGACTGTTGATCCATTCGCTGGTTCATACGTAGTTGAGTCATTGACTGACGAGATTGAAACTGAAATTCTTGCGCTCATTGGCAAGGTCGAGGAACTCGGTGGCGCAGCTGCTGCAATCGAAGAAAGTTTCCAAAAGAAGGAAATTGAAAACTCAGCCTACGACTGGGCAATCCAGATCGACAAGGGTGAACGTACCGTCGTTGGCATGAATAAGTTCCAGATTGACGTTGAAGAAAAGTACGAGCCACTTCGCGTTAATCCTGCTATCGAGGACGAGCAAAAGGCTCGCCTTGAAAAGCTGCGCGCCGAACGTGATAACGCTGAAGTAGAGCGTTGCCTCGGCGAACTCAAGCGTGCAGCCGAAGGTACGGCGAACGTGCTGTACCCCATGAAGGCCGCGCTTGCCGCTCGTGCCACAGGTGGGGAAGTCTCAGACGCGCTTCGCGAAGTCTGGGGCAAGTACGAAGCCAAGAACTTCTAAGAAGTAATCTGCCAAAGTTTCAATAAGCGGCGGTTCTGGATGAAATGTTAGCCGAACCTATAAAAGCGAAATAGGCGAACATTGTGTCGCCTATGAGCGTGTTCGGCGGTATTTGCATCCAGTGACCGCTGCGCCCGATGTTTTAACCGAAACGCTTCGACCCCTTTGGCAATCTGCCTGAAAAGTAAATTTTCGGTTGCCTTAGAGGTGTGGGAATCGAAATTTCTCTAATATCGTTTGGTGATGCAAAACTCGGGAAAACCCAAGGCCCTACTCGTATTGAGCATCTTTTTATCGGTTATATTCCCAAGTTCGCCAGTGAGTGCCACCGGTAACGCGTCATTACTCGCGACCCCTCACTACGTCGCAGTTGCACCTACGATTTCTAAAGATCCTGCAGTCACTGGTACGCCAACAGCGGGAAGTGTCTTAACAGTTTCTATCGGCACGTGGAAAAACGCGAAGACGTATCTCTACAAGTGGTACTCCTGTACTACTTCGATTGCGGCAACTGCAACGAAGAAGAATGCAGCCTGCACTCAAATCACAGGAGCGCTTGCCAGTAAATTCACGTTGACTGAGTCCCAAGCCGGCAAGTTCATCGTCGCAAGTGTTCAGGGCATGAATGGAAAAACTGCAGGGCCTACTAAATTTTCGAAATCGACGGCTGTTGTTAAATCTCGTAAGCCTGAGATAGGTGCTACGAAACCGATTGTTTCCATTTCTAATGGTTCGTTCACGAGCATCAATGGTCTCGCGGTCGGCGCGACAGCCTCAGTCAGTAATGGAACCTGGTCGAATTCACCAACCGCTTACACATACAAGTGGTACGCCTGTAACTCTGCTGTTGCCGCCGCTGTGACCGCAGTTCCTGGAACGTGTTCGTTACTTTCTGCAAGTGCTTCATCACTTGTAATAACACCTGATGTCGTAGGCAAATTTATTACTGCAGTTGTGACTGCTATAAACGCTGCAGGATCAAATTCTTATATTCCTGCAAGCTCAACTGCAGTGCGCGATTTGACGCCTGTCAATGTGGTGGCTCCTGAAATTTCAGGCAGTGTATGGAGTGGTACGTCCATGACTCTCACGCCTGGTGATTGGAGTAACGCACCTTCGTTGAGTTTTCAGTGGTATCGGTGCGATCAGTTTGCCACTCAAATCACAAGTGACTTCAAAGCGGCACACTGTGAAGATTCGCCAGTCTCTTCGGTATCGAGTTACACCACGGGTATTAGCGACGTCGGAAAATACATAGCTGGCCAAGTATCGGCTCAAACGATCAGTGGGTCTGTCTCGGCGTGGACTGCAACAACGTCCCAAATTGCTGGATTTAATGGGGTAGGCGAGACGCCAACAATATCGACTGGCACGACTGATGCGCCAATCGTGGGTCAATCAATTTCCGTCACGCAAGGATCTCAAGCGGTTGTCGGAACGGATTTAGTTCCCACGTATACCTTTGAAATCATTCATTGTGATTCAGATTCGCCAACGCTTGTAAATGGTGCCTACCAGGGTTGTGAGACTCAATCTGGGCAAGATGATTCTGCTTGGACTTACACATTTAGTAATCGTGATTCGATGACGTATGTATTTGCGAAAGTCACGGCGCATTTGAAAGATGCTAATGACGTCGAAGTCGCCAGCAACTCGAAATTGAGTAACCCCATCGGCCCAATCGATGGCGTTCGAAACACATTGGCTCCAACAGTTGCAGGCGTTCCTCTCAATGGTCAGATTTTTACGGCCACTGAGGGAAGGTGGACGTCAATTTCAACTTTGGATTCTGCTTCTTATCAGTGGTACGCCTGTTCATCGCCAGTCGCCGCATCATCAACAACACTTGCGGACGGCTGCACTCCACTTGATTGGCAGACGAGCAACACATATTCAGCATGGGGCGACCCGTCTTATCAACAATATTTGCTGGTTGGGGTCACTCATCGTATCTCGGATGCAATTTACACAACTGTGTACTCGGCGTCGTCCGCCAAAATCGAGGGGCTCTTCGACGTATCGCTCGAGAGCTCTGATCGTCAAAATGTTGATGAATGGATTTCACCAAATCTAAACACCCATAATTCCTGGCCACGTACATCTGAAGAGTATTCTTGGTATCGATGCGATCAATCCGTACTCAGTTCGCAGTCTTTGCCTGATAATTGTCAGCTTATTGATGGACAGTCGGAGTACCGTTACAAAGTCACAGTTGATGACCTTGGAAAGTTTGTTGTGCCCAAGGTCTTCACTTCGAATACTTACGGTAGTGCCACTCTTCACGGCTCAAGCCTGCTTCGCATTGGTGGCCCAACGGATGACTACACCCGTTATCAATCAAACCCGTTTGTGAACGATTCGATCGCTGCGTCACCTGGACAACTCATCTTGGATTATGGAAATCCGCTTTCGTACCAGTGGTATGACTGCACTACTTATACAAACATCATCACAGACACCGTGCCTGCGACGTGTTCGGCAATTTCGGATGCCACTACAGATTCGTATACGCCAATTCCTTTGCAATCAGGCCACTACCTGGTGTACTCGGTTGCAACACATGATGGTGACGGAAACCTCCATACGTTGTTCTCGAGTATGTCTCGTGAAATTCTCTATTCTCCGACGATTACAGGTACATACGAAATCGGAAACACACTTTCGGTTTCAATTAACCGACCATATGAGAACTTTGCTCACGATTTCAATGGAGTATCTGCATACCAGTGGATGGATTGCCCATACGTTGACTCGACGAGCGATTGCGTTGCTATTGATGGAGCGACGAGTTCAACTTATGAACTTAAAGCAAGCGATGCTGGATATTCCATCGGTGTGCAGTTGACGTTCCGGCACGTGATTGACCCGGCATTCATTGATGGACCGAATTGGTTCGCTGGTTCAGGTCGAGTTCCTGGCATAGCTGGAGTTGCATATCGAGGCTCTATTTATAGTGTGAATGACTCATTTGCGAACTCAAACGTGACCGCTCCTACGACAACTATTGAGTGGATTGCTAAGCCTGCTCCGCAGGTTACGTACCAGTGGTATGTCTGCGGCATGGAAATGACTTACTCGGATATCAACTCACTTCCAGATAACTGCAGCCAAATTGACAACGCAACGGATTCGACGTTTACTGCGCGCGCACAAGACATTCAAACTGGTGATACGCCAAATAGATATGTCGTCAAAATAACTGGAACGAACGAGCACGGTTCGTACTCGTATTATTTGGCAAATTATTATGAGGTTCACGGTGTTTCCGAGATGGTGACACCTGGATCGCTCGATACAACTTCTCCGACAAGTGGAAATCTCATCACTTTCACAAATGGCACCTGGAACTATGCATCGCATTATTGGCCATTCCACAAGTTCCAAAACTGGTACCTATGCCCTGCAAATACTGTCACCAACACAGATGTGTTAAGTGATGTTTGTGGACCAGCCGTATCAACGGAAACTACGTATTTACCGAATGACAATGACCTCGGAAAAGTTGTCATTGTTGAATATGGATGGAACTTCAATTACGAAAGCAAGTCGTATCGGACTGCGGAAACGAACGCGATATCGGGACTTCATGTCACTGACAATTTGGGATACGCAGGCGCTTATGTAATCGGATCATCGATTTCCGTTGATGGTGGAACGTGGGCTGGCTATCCAGCGGTTACGGGCACTACTTACTCGTGGTTGCGTTGCACAACGCCCACTGGATTTAGCAGCACTGCGCCGACTGACTGCACTGCGATTCCGAATGCCAATGGAAATTCGTATGCGATTACTGATGCCGACTATGGCTATTACTTAACTTATGTTTCGCACGTCGCTACAGTCGATGGAACGTTTGAATTCTGGAATGCGGCTTACCAAGCGACGGTACCGGGTTACATCAATGTCTCGTCGGATACGCAATTAGCGACTGCTGCCAGCCACCCAGTTGCGGGAACCAATTATGCAATGACAGTTGGAGCAGCTAGCGGTATTCCAGCAGACATCACTGAATCGAAGTATTGGTTGCGCTGTACTAATGCAATACGTACTTCTGGATCAGGTTCGAGTGTTCCCGACGGCTGCGCCACAATTGATGGTCAAAATGGTTTGAGTTACACAGCAACTGCTGATGATTTTGGCGCCTATATTTTGCCGGTTGAATCGTGGACGTCTAGTGATTCTGGCGTGTTTGCGCAATATTCATGGGGTGTTTCAGGAAACCAAATTGAAGGCTTCCATGAATTAACAGAAGCGCCAAGTATTTCGGGCGATGTTTCGATGGGTTCGACGTTGACTGTGTCGAATGGAGCCTGGAATGCAATTCCTGCAACCTCATCGAATGGCTATAAGTGGTACCGATGTGATTCAAATACTGGTGACCTTTCCGGCACGCTACCTGCGGATTGTTCATTGATCGCAAATGAAACAACGAACAGTTACACAATTTCCGGTTATGACACCACTAAGTACCTGTTTGCTGAAGTCAGTGCAACCAATACGCACGATACAAAGTCAGCTCGCACTGGTTTTACGTCATTAATTACAGGCGCGCCATTCTTAGCGAGCGAGCAAACAGTTGGGCAGTACGCCGTTGGTAAGACAGCAACGTTTAATGCTTCTGGTTCATATATAGGATTTGATTCTTCGCGGACGCCAGAAACAACGTGGTATCAATGTGCAAACCAGCCAACTGGTGACACAAGTTCGCTCGATGTTTCGGGTTGCAATAGGTATTACAGCCCTCAGCGTCAACTGTCGATGCGAAACTCTTATGACTGTGCGATTACTGCTGATCAGCATGTGAAATGTGCGAATGGTGGTCCGTTGACTGAAGTTAGCGGCATTTCGAATGCAGTTTCAGTCTCATCGTTTGCCTACTTAAATGATGCATTTGGTTGTGCGGTACTTTCAACAGGGCAAATTAAGTGTTGGGGTGACAACCAACGTGGTGAGCTCGGACTCGGAAACTCGAATGCGGCTCCTGCAACACCACAGCCTGTCGTAGGAATCACTAATGCGATTAGTGTGACGACAATGCAACAGTCTGTTTGCGCATTGCTTTCGACTGGTTTAGTCAAATGTTGGGGCGACAATTACTGGGGTCAGACTGGTCAAGCGACCACATTTGATGCACGGACTTTCACTCCGAGCTCTGTTGCTCTGGGTACGGGGCTAACTGCCACAAGTTTGGTTTCAGGTACTAGCCATACGTGTGCGTTAATAAGCGACGGAACGGTTAAGTGTTGGGGTATTGGCTTGTCTGGTCAGACTGGCTACATCGCGGCTGCGCACCCTGCTGCCTCGACCGTAGTAGGAGTAAGTAATGCCATCCAGATCACTACGTCAGACGATGTGTCGTGTGCGCTGATTAATGGTGGTACCGCAAAGTGTTGGGGTAACAATCACAATGCTGCGCTTGGAACTGGGTCTGCGAGCGATGTCTTCATCACAACTGCAGTTGATGTCACCGGAATAACGGATGCCATCGAAATTCAAACTGGAGGCGTGGATACATGCGTTGTACTGGCTACGAGTGATGTTAAGTGCTGGGGTTACAACCGCGTATATCTACAACTCGGTGGGGACGTCACTTTTGGATTGCATACAGAAAAAGTGACTATCGGACTTGGCGCAGATATTCCTTCGCTGTACTTAACAGCTACATCGACCTGTGTGCTTTACCGTACGCAAAGCATGGGTTGTTTTGGGTCGGTGAGAAATTCAGGTTTTGATGGTATTCACGTTCAGGATTCTGCGGCCCTACTGCCAGTAAATTCAGGAAAGTGGATTGCGCTGAAATACACAACGTGGAATGAATTTGGAGCGACGACTTCGTACTTCAAGCACCTTGTAGCACCGTAGCGGTTCTGTTTACTTTGCTTATCTGAGGCTGAGTCTGAATTTGGCCGACTAAGACATTACGTCCTTGCGATCAAACTTTAGAACTGCAGCTGTAACCAAGATGATGAACGGCACGATGGTGAAAGCCGCGCCTTTAGCCATGTTGTCCCAAACAATCTCAGGCCCGAGAGCATCAGTCCAAGCTTGCGAATAATGTCCGGGCAACCAGTTGCGAATATTTCCAAGCGCAGTGATGGCATCCAGAATTGCCAGCACAATTCCCAGCATGACTGCCGTACCAACAGCACCCAGTGGCACATCGGTTCGCACACTCATCAGGAATGCGATGCCGCAGACAAACAGCAAAGTCACGTACACGTAGCCAGTAATTATTAGCAGTCGCCACATCGCATCGCTGCCATGAAATGTGCCACCAACCGGACTAACTAATGGGCCATTACCAAATGCAGCCCATCCCATTCCATAAGAAATCAGTAGTAGTGCAATCAGTGCCAACAAGTTAAGTGTCATGGCAACTGAGAGTTTGACGGCTAACAATCGCCGACGCGGCACAGGTGCAGCTAACAAATACCGAAGGCTTGCCCAGGATGCTTCGCTTGCCACGGTGTCACCGGCAAACAGTGCAAAGACTGTGGTCAGCAAGAAGCCAGTCGCAAAAAAGATCATGACGATCGTGAAGTTCATCGCCCCTGATGTGGCCAGATCAATGAGAGTGGACGCACCTGGAGTAGAGCCGCTGCCAGT
>JALQVI010000053.1 GCA_023260395.1 Candidatus Nanopelagicales bacterium | reverse complement strand
ACAAGAAGCTCATCCGTATCAACGGTTAAGCAACCAATTTCGAAGGTGCCCTGCCAATTGGTGGGGCACCTTCTTTTTGTGTCGACAAATCGTCGTTCTTGATTTGATAACGAGTTAGTATGAAAGAGCAAGGGGTTGGCTCGTAGGAGCCGCCGATTGGCAGTGGGGCACAAGCCCACTTGCGCACATGGAAAGGGACTGGTGGGACCGCGGACGCCGCTTTCATCAAGCGGATGCGTCTCGACAAACAGACAATGCTGATTCTTCAGCGCCAACTGTAAACAACACCAGTGAGTTTCCCTCTCACCCTTAAATAAATTGGACGACTTTTTCCATGGTTTTTTCTGACATTCCACGACCTCATGTTTTGCCATCTCTCGCCGATGTGTGGGAGGGCTCGTATTGGATGGACGACGAGGACGAGCCTGCGCATGATGCATCGCGCGTTGTTGGTGCTTTGAAGGCTGACTTGTTGATCGTTGGTGGTGGCTTCACGGGATTGTGGGCTGCGATCGAAGCGCGCCTTCATGATTCGAATCTTGATGTCGTACTCGTCGAAGGCAATGCCGTAGCCCGCGGTGCCTCGGGGCAAAACGGTGGCTTTGTTGCAGCGTCGTTGACGCATGGATTTTCGAATGGGCTCGAGCGGTGGCCAAGCGAGCTCGCAACGTTGACTCGTATGGGTCAAGAAAACTTGAACGAGATGGAAGCATTCGTCGGTGAATACAACATCGATTGCGATTGGCAGCGCGTTGGCGAGATGGATGTTGCTACCGAGGAATACCAACTCGAAGGCTTGCAGGAATTCGTCGAGGCTGCAAAGCCATATGGGGAAGAACTTGTATGGCTTGATCAAACAGCAACGCGGTCGAAAGTAAATTCACCGACGTATTTAGGTGCGTTGTTCGACCCAGATGGTGTGGCGATTTGTGACCCGGCTCGTTTGGCATGGGGTCTGCGCGACGTTGCGCTTTCGCTGGGTGTGCGTATTTATGAACACAGCAAGGTGCTTGAACTTAATGAGGAAAAGGATCGCGTCGTGGCTCGCACAGAATTCGGTAGCGTAACAGCGCCTCACGTTTTGCTTGCAACAAATGCGTTTCCTCCGTTGCTGCGCCGGCTGAAGTATTTAGTCGTTCCGGTGTATGACTCTGTGCTTGTGACTGAACCGTTGAATGAGCAGCAAAAGCGTGACATCGGTTGGTCAGGTAGTGAAGGTGTGAGCGATTCGGGCAATCAGTTCCACTATTACCGCCCGACGGTTGATGGTCGAATTTTGTGGGGTGGGTATGACGCTACGTATCACTTCCGCAGTGGGTTCGGTGCCGAGCACGAGCGTTCGATGAAGTCGTGGCCAAAGCTTGCTGACCATTTCTTTACGACGTTTCCGCAACTCGAAGGTTTACGTTTTGAATACGCATGGAGTGGCGCGATTGATACGTGTACGCGCTTCAGTGCGTTCTGGGGAAGTGCGATGAGCGACAAGGTCGTTTATGTTGCCGGTTACACCGGCCTTGGCGTAGGCGCTTCCCGATTCGGAGCACGTGTTGCCATCGACAAATTACTTGATCGAGATACTGATCGCCGCAGGCTCGAGATGGCAAACACAATGCCGATTCCTTTTCCACCGGAACCATTCCGCTCGGCCGGGATTAACTTCACCCGCTGGTCGCTTAATCAAGCTGACAACAATCAAGGCAAGCGGAATCTATGGCTTCGTGCTTTGGATCGTGTCGGAATGGGTTTTGACTCTTAGGACTTCGAGTAACCAACTTTGGCCATGACTGCTGTTGTTGAGCGCATTTGTAGTTGATTTTCAAGCTTGATAATTCTCGAAATTTTGAGAAAACCTCAGTGTTACGATGACGGAATGTTGGCGCTGGTTATCAAGAGATACGTGCGCCGAACCAGCCAGTTAATTCTCGTAACGATTCTTTCCATGAGTTTTGTTTTCCTAGCGATGGCTGTGGCATCGACAAGCAAGGCAATTCAAGAGGCTACTGTCGCGCAAGCACTAAAGAATTCAAACTTTGCCGAATCGGGAATCAACATTACGTACGACGGCGACTTTTCGTTTGTTTCGCAAGAGCGCATCGCCCAAGAAGCTCGAAAAGTGCAATCGACATTGGATGTCGAGCCATTCGTTCGGTTCGTGACTTACCGACCAATTGTGAATTCCATCGGGCAAACATTTCACATCGTTGGAATTGATGCCTCGCATGTTGCGAAGAAGTCTGGAGCCTTGCCGGGCTCGTGTACTGCAAAACAATGTGACGTCGCGTTGTTATCGGGCTCTGCTATTGGCTTGCCCGCTGGATTTGTAAATACCGGCACGCTTTCTATTGATACGACAGCGGTCAAAGATCTCACGTTACAAAGTGGACTTCCGGTTTTCGTCACAACAGATGTTCAAGGCTTGCTCAACAGTTCAGTGATTAAGGATATGCCGCGCACTGTGGTGTGGGCTACTCATGCTCGACCCTCGGCATTTGTAGCGAGAGGCAGTGAACAGACGCTCGTCGATATGCGCACGCAGGCCAACGAAATGTTGTTACTGTCCGGCCGGCTAGTGCTGCATTTCCCCGACACTTTTGTTCAATCTGCAATTGATCAGTCGCAATCGGCGATTAGGCGACTGCAGCGACTTGAAATGGTCATTGCGCTGTTGCTGTTGATTGCGATTGCGGCAGTAGCGCAGAATGCCCGTCAATCACATAATTCCGCCGCGCGGGTAGTTGAGCAGATTCGTGGAGTTAGGCCTCGGCTGATGCCGCTGCTCAGTGCCATCGTCGCGCATGTGGTTCCGGTGACACTTGCGCTATTCGCTGTTGTTCGAGGAGTTTCGTCGCTGCTGCTCGTGGCGTTCATCGTGGGGGCTATTGCAACGACGGCAACAACGTTGAGGTGGGGTGCACGACCAATTGGCGTGATTCTCGCTGGGACAATTCTGGTGATTATCGTGCTTGAGCGTGAACCCGGATTGGTGTCAATCGCGATAACTCTCATGTTCGGAATCGGGATGTGGCGGCTATTGCGCCGAAGCTGGCGCAAACCAATGTCGTTGTCGACGTCGCGCAGTAATCAATTGCTCGTTAACTCCGGTTTGTTGGCGGTGTGTGCCGCCATTGTGAGTGGATGGGTAGTGACGGCCGGCGCACTTGATCAGCAAGAGCGGCATCACATTGATTTTGTATCGCCGCTTGCAACGACCGTCACTGGTGTTGAATCGGGAGTGCTGCAAAACAAGAGCCTGAAGGATTACCAGGCTTTGGGAAATGTTGTTGCTATTGAAAACATCTCTGCGACGACCAGCGCGAAGGCTTTGAAAGTGCAAAACATCCAAGTCATTGGATTACCGAGTGATTCACCGTTGCCAAGTCAGGCTGAAATTGGTGGACCGACCCTGACTCAGTTGGAGAAGTTGCATGCACATGCCTCGCAGACTGTTGTTTACGGCAAGAATCAGCGGCTTCACGTAATTTTGCAACCGCCACATATCCAATTGGGAGTGTGGGTGTTGGACGAGAATAATCAATCGCAACGCTTGCCAATCGGTGCCGTGCTCTCGTCGACTACTCGCGTCATCGGAGTTGAGGCCTATGAATCCGCAAAAGATATCGAACGTCGCGAACATGCAGTAGGCGAAGGCAAACATGCCGTTGATTTGCCTCACGGCCGTTTGGCATTTGAGTTACCAAATGGCCACGCGATAGATAACAATGTTCGTCTCACGGCAGGATCATTATTTTTTCCAGTCAATGAAGGCGTTGATGAATTGAATGCCATCGTGAATTCTGATCTGGCGAAAGTCGGCGACACGTTAATTGTGAACGTCACTCCTGAACAATCGGTTCGCATCAAAGTCGTTGAAGTAGCAAAGCGATTTCCAACGGCCGTTCACAACTTTGCTGTGATTGATCAATCGCAATTGAATGATTACTTGGCAGCGCATAGTCCTGCGTTGATTCGAACCTCGCAGATTTGGCTCGATGGAAATATTCCTGCACATGATCATGGATTCTCAGGGCTAAAGATTGTTCGGCGCGATGAATTAACCCAGAGTTTTATTCATGACCCAGTGCGCAATGGCATCAGAAAAATCTACTTCGTCGATGGTGCTTTGTTGCTCGTTGCAATGTGTGCTTTGGCTTCGATGGCAACACGGCAGGAACTGCGCGCGGCCAACTTGCGAGAGTGGATTGGTCGGGGATACCAGCGAGCAGAACTCGAACGGTCAATTGGAACTGTGGTCTTGGTAATGATGGTTGTCGCTGCGGCACTCGGAATTGTCGTTGGTTACGTTGCAACATCACGATTGCTCACCATTGAGTCTCAAACCTGGGCAGGCTTCGCGGCTATTCCGCAAGTCGAAGCATCGTTGTCGCTGCCAGTTCTGGTGGGACTTTTCGGTGTTGTCCTTGGCGCGGTATCGATTGGTGCATGGGTCGGGAGGTTGCGCAATGGCGATTGAAGTGCGTGACGTGTTCCATTTGTATCCGGCTGCTGGCGGAATGGTTCCGGCGCTGCGTGGGTTGAGCTTGTCCGTAGCCGATGGGCAAGTGTGTGTGGTTCGCGGCCCGAATGGCTCGGGCAAGAGCACGTTGGTTGAGATTCTCTCCGGTGGCCTCAAGCCACTCTCTGGGCGTGTGGAAGTCAACGGCGTGATGCGCGTACTTCGACAGCAAAACAATGTCCTGTCGGAGTTAAGTGTTCGCGAATTCTTTGAGCTGACGCGCGTTGACGTTGATGCATTGGTTCGCGAGTGGAACTTTGGGGCAATTGCAAACACACGTCTGAGCGATGTGAGTTCTGGGACGCGTCAGCTAATAGCTGCGGCGGCTGTGCTTGCAGCTTGCCCTGCGGTGTTGTTGGCGGATGAACCCGCGGCAACTTTGTCGCCGAGTGAGGCGTCGAACCTTTATCAACGTATGACTCAACATTGCCGTGAACACGGCGTGACCTTGATTTTGGTGACGCATGACAAAGTCGCAGAAGCCTTTGCTGATCGTGTTGTGCGTATCAGTGACGGGCGTATCAGTGAGCAGTGGCTGCCCAATGAGCCTGAGCAAGCGATTGTTGATCGACATGGATGGCTTCGCTTGCCGCGTGAGCAACAGTATGAAATGCCAGCGCTAGTGGATTTCGTGCAGAATCGTGATCGACTCGAGATACATGGGCTCACTCAGCAGGTGAGCAGGGGGCACATTGAACGCCAGGTATCGATGTCGACTGAAGCAGTCGTATCGCTACGTTCTGTTGCGTTGCCGTTTGGTGTTGGTGATCAAGTCGCGGGCGTGAATTGCGAAGTAACTCGCGAGTCATTTGTCGCGGTCTCAGGCCCGTCTGGCTCTGGTAAGTCGCTGTTACTTCAAGCGATTGTCGGCACGCAAGTCGCTGTTTCGGGCGAAGTGGAAGTTAATGGCACGTGTGCATTGTTTGCGCAACATGTGGGACTGGCACTTTCGGTGCGTGAAGCTGGAGCAAGTGATGAGTGGATTCATGAACTAGGGCTGAGTGAGTTTGCCGATCGTCCGATGGGAACGCTTTCAGGGGGACAGCGCCAAAAGTCATTGCTCGCGATTGCGTTGAGTAGCGATGCCGAAATTCTTTTGTTGGATGATCCAACAAGTGCGCTCGATGAAGAAAATCGCGAACTGGTGACGAGGCTTATCCTTGCCGAAATGTCGCGCACAATCATCGTCGCCTCAAACGACGAGCTTCTAACGACCTCTGCCGATTTCGTGCTCGAGCTCAGTTAAATCAGTCCAGAGTTCGAGGCAATTGGGTGGCTCTATCCGCCAGTGCTTCACGTCTTTCAATGTTGGCAGTGTGGAAAACTTTTACGCCAAATTTCGAAGAAAACTAGCCTTTTCGGATGCCTTCATATCCAGACCGTTCACATCTGAAACCTATTGACACTTATTTATGTGGCGCATAATATGTGGCTAAAGGACATTCGATTCGCGCAATCTGCTCGAAAGCACAAAATCGGTCGAGCTCACGCTTTGTTTGTAATGAAAAATTATGAGCCTCGGAGTTACTTCATGGATGGCTTTCCCGATCCGCGAGTTGAATGGGTTGGGGTTGATGATCGAGGGCTGGAGCTCGAAATCGTAGGAGTCAAGCAAGCGACGTTTGTGTTGGTTATTCACGTGATGCCTGCAAATTACCGAAGGGGTAAATAGAAGTGGAGAAAGAAGTAATTACTATTCTCGGCGAAAAGTACGTTCTCGGCCCTGATGTCGACTTGGATAAGGAGGTAATTCTCGACGGCAACGGCAATCGCATCACCAACGAGATGTGTGAAGAAATTGTTGAAGAAGTTCATCGAGTACTCGGGCGTCCTTCATTGACTGCCCCAAAAGTTGTTTCGCCTGAGATCAAGGCTCGTGTTCCTCAGGAACTCAAGTTGGAGTTAGAGGCAGAAGCGAAGCGACAGGGTAAAACTTCGTCAGCGCTTATCCGAGAAGCACTCGAAGATTATCTTCACAGCGCTTAGCACTGGGCGGAGTAGGTTGCGATTTATTCCGGGGGAATGACCGTGTGTTCACGGTCAAAGGCATCAGGCATACCGAGGGCATCGACCTCAGCAAACACATTCTCTGCAACAACAATTGGCGTGTGACGATTCAGAATCTTGCCGGCAAAGAAGTCTGGGGACTTGCGCGCAGTCCACAACATCAGAATCACACCGAGGGCAAGTGATCCCATCGCGATGACAAAGATGGTGCCAACTTCATGACCCATTAGCGAAACCGTAGTGGTGCTGTTTGCTGGGTTGTAGTCATCAATAGCGGTCTTGATGAACACAAAAAGCAACACAAGTCCACCAAAGAGCGGCGCGATTATTCTAACTAGAATACTTTTCGCGTCACGTCCTGGATTGTGGCGGAAATGCCACACGGCCGAGAATCCTGTCATGCCGTAATAGAACGCAACGAGTAATCCAACAGCTTCGGTTGCATCGCCAAGCACATCAGTGCTGATGGCTGCGAGTCCAACAAAGAACACGATGGAAATCGCGCCGGTAAAAATTGTGGCAAACCCTGGAGTCAGATTCTTTTTATGAATGTCTGCGAATCGTTGAGGCAGAGCTTTGTACGCGGCCATCGATAGGAAAGTGCGCGCCGTTGGCATGACTGTGGTTTGGGTCGACGCTGCTGCCGAAGTGAGCACCGCGAAAATCAAGAACTTATCTAAGTGTGTTCCAAGCACTTGCTCACCAACTTGCGCCAACACATCGTCGCTGTTGGCCAGCGGGTCTGAGCCTGCATACGCCAAACAGGCAACCGATGTCAGCACATAAATCCCGAGCAAGATCACGGTGCTCAGAACTGCTGCCCGACCGGGAGTCTTGCCAGGATCAAGCGTTTCTTCGTTGAGCGATACTGCGCTATCCCAACCCCAATAGAGGAATACGGCGAGCAAGATGCCGCCTGAAATTGCTGAGATGTTTAAGTGCCCTGCGTCATTCACAATGGCAAACGGGTTAAACCAAGATGCCTGCGGATGAACACTGTCTGGCCCGGCGTGACCGGTGTACACCTTGGTCAACGCGATGACACTGAAAGCCAACAACACAACCATCTCGATAGTGAGCAACACGTATTGCAATCGCGCCGAGGTTTGCACGCCTTTCCATGACACCCAGGTCAAAATGACAATCCACACGACTCCACCGGCAGTCACCCACGCGGTGCTGTTGGCTTGGCCGTCGAGCCCGAACATCAAAAAGAAATACTGCCCGGCAATCTGCGAAACACTTGCCATGCCGATGATGCTCGCGGCCACATAGCCCCAGCCGCCCATCCAACCCACCCACGGATTGAACACGCGCGTGCCCCAGGTAAACGTCGTGCCGCAATCCGGCGTCTCGCGATTGAGTTCGCGGTAGGCATACGCGATGCCCAAGATCGGCAAGAACCCGAGCAACACGATCGCAGGAGATTGGAATGACACGTACGCAACGATGTAACCGAGAGTGGCTGCGATGGAATAACCCGGTGCGGTCGAGGACACGCCCACCACAATGCTGGCCCCCAGATTCAGGCTGGCCGCGCGCAAGCCTTTGTCGTCGGTCGTGACATCTGTGCCGGACATTTTCACCTCGCGATTATGGTCTGGCTAAAACTTTATTGCCCCATCACAACTATCAACGAAAATTCAATGGAATTCAGGGCCGTTGCCATTATTGTCAAAGGTGAAATCCATTGAAGGCTCGAGGGAGAAACTGCGATGACGACTGGCTATGTGTGGAACGAGCTGTATGGCTGGCACAACACGGGCAACTACGCAGGTTTCTTGGTGCCGAGCACGACCGTGCAACCGTTTCAGCATTTCGAGAGCGCCGAGAGCAAGGTCCGGTTCGCCTCGCTGGTTGAAGTCTCGGGCTTGAGCAAGCACCTCACGCGGATTGATGCAGTTCCTGCGACGGTCGAAGACATCTTGCGCGTTCACACTCCTGAACACGTCGAACGCATCCAGCGTGAAAGCGAGCTCGACAAGGGTGGCGATGCTGGTGACGGTGAGTCGCCGTTCGGCAAGGGTGGCTATGACATCGCGTTGTTATCGGCTGGTGGTGCGATCCAGGCACTGCGCGCAGTCGTTGAAGGCACGGTCAACAATGCTTATGCGCTCGTGCGTCCTCCCGGCCATCATGCCCGTCCATCACAGGGCATGGGCTTTTGTATTTTCGCTAACGCCGCGGTCGCGATTCAGCATGTGCGCGAGCACTTAGGAGTCGAGCGTGTGGCTGTCGTGGACTGGGATGTGCACCACGGCAATGGCACGCAAGAAATCTTTGATGCTGATCCAAACGTGCTCAAGATTTCCATTCACCAAGACAACTTGTTCCCATTCATGAGCGGCCCGATGGCTGCGCGCGGTATTGGCGAAGCCGAGGGTAGTGCAATCAACATTCCGCTGCCTGCAGGTTGTGGCAACGGTGCTTACTTCGAAGTCATGCAACGCATTGTTCTGCCGGCTATTCGTCGCTTTAATCCAGACGTGATTGTCGTGCCATCGGGCTTTGATGCCAGCGCCGCCGATCCATTGGGTCGCATGATGGTGACCGCTAGTGGCTACAGCCAGATGACTTCGATGTTGTTGGACGTTGCTGATGCAGTGTGTGACGGCAAGCTGATGATGACGCACGAAGGCGGCTATTCGCCAACGTATGTGCCGTATTGCGGATTGGCCGTGCTCGAAACAATGTCAGGCATCAAGACCGGTATCGAAGACGTGTTTGGCGGGGGATACGACGAGCTGCCAGACCAAGTCATCAAGGCGCATCAACGCGATGTGATAGACCAGGTTGCTGCGCTGGCTGGTTTGTAGGGCTGTAGCGTTTTAGCAACGCAGAGTGAAGTTAGGGGGTAAGTCATGTCGAAGATTGACTACAGCGTCATATTGGAAGCCGATCCGTCAGATTGGCCCTCAGAAGATTTACTTCTCCCTAAAGGTGAAACTTATTATGCATTGATTAATCGTGCAGGTGCGGAAGCTAGCTGGATATCTACTCGCCGCTTACCATCCTTAAATGTCTATGGACCTTGGACGAGTGCGCATGAAGATCTTTGGCGAAATTTAGGACATCCGCGTATGAGATATTTTGCGGCCCCAGATGAAGATTTGAGTTTCTTGATTGGGTTAAACGACAAGTTGCGAAGTTTGGACTTGTTGAACACTGCAACAAATGAAGGTCCTGCGGCAGAATGCACTAATTTGCGCGAACTTTCCTTGCACTACAACGCAACAGGTGCGCTTGATTTATCTAAGCTCGTGAATCTTCGATCCTTTTCGAGTGAGTGGAGAAATCACTCAGGATTCGAGAAGCTTACAAAATTGGAACTTGTTGCAACGGGTGGCTCT
>JALQVI010000052.1 GCA_023260395.1 Candidatus Nanopelagicales bacterium | reverse complement strand
AATTGAGTTCGAAGCCAAGCTCACTGGAATTTTGTTGACGCTTTCCGATGCTCCAGGCGTTGACCATCCATCCGCAACACAACTTGAAGAAGGCCTATGGGCTCCGTACCACCAGCACACTTTCTGTGCTCGCCTCGACCTCGATATCGATGGCACGCACAACTCGGTTGTTGAAGTTGATTCAGTTGCCAAACCAATGGGTCCAGACAATCCACACGGCGGCGCATACATCACCACACAAGATGTGATTAAAAGTGAAAGCAATGCTGCACGATTACTCGACCTGGCAAAGTCGCGTTACTGGAAGATTGTGAATCCCAACAAGAAGAACCATGTTGGCAACCCAGTTGGCTACAAGATTCTGGGCAACGTGAATTGTTTGCCCCTTGCTTCACCTGATTCCGTAATCGGTAAGCGTGCTGGCTTTATGTATAACCATTTGTGGGTTACGCAAAACACGGCCGAGGAACGCTACCCCGCTGGCGACTATCCGTTCCAGCACGAAGGCGGCGATGGGTTGCCGCGTTGGATTCAACAAGATCGTTCGCTTGAAAACACCGATGTCGTGATGTGGTACGTCTTTGGCCTGAACCACATTCCGCGCATCGAAGACTGGCCAGTCATGCCAGTCGAACGATTGGGTTTCACATTGAAGCCAGTTGGGTTCTTCCGACGCAGCCCAGCCATGGATGTTGCGCCGAATGAAGCTAAGTGCTGTTCAGGTCATGGCGCCGGTGGATGCAACTGTGGTCATGGCAATGCGCCCATTGAATTACCTCAGGTAACTTCCAGCGGCTGTGGCCCTGACTGCAAATGCGGGAATTAGTCGAAGATTGGGTCGGCTGTGCGAGTGCGCTTGAGTTCAAAGAACCCTGGCGTTTGAGCACAGAGAACCACGCCGTCGAATAGCTTGCCTGCTGCTTCCCCGCGAGGAATTGGCGAAACGACTGGGCCAAAGAATGCTGTACCCGAAACATGAATGACAGGCGTACCAACATCCATACCGACTGGATCCATTCCTTCGTGATGGCTTCGCTTTAAGGCATCGTCAAAGTCAGTTGAATTTGCAGCCTCAATAAGTTCAGCTTCGAGCCCACATTCAGCTAGAGCCTCTGCGATGACTGGCAAGTAATCGTCACTACGGCCTTCATTGTGAATGCGAGTGCCGAGTGCGTTGTAGAGCGGTAGCACTACCCCATCGCCATGCTTTTGCTGCGCAGCAATCACCACGCGAACGGGACCCCAAGCACGCTTCATGAGGTCCACATACTTCTCGGGCAATTCACGCCCGTCATTCAAGACAGCAAGCGACATGACGTGGAATCGAGTTGTGACTGGCCGGACTTGTTCAACCTCAAGCATCCAACGTGATGCAATCCATGCCCATGGGCAGATTGGGTCGAACCAAAAATCAGCAACGTGCACTTCTTCGCTCATAGAAGAAACCTTAGACCCGTTCTGCACTCGAGGTGTGTTTGGTGTCAGGATGGGGTGAACCTTTTAAGGAGAAATTCGTGTCAGGCACAAATATCACTCGCGCCGAAGCCAAAGAACGCTCGGGCATCGTTTCGGTTGACTCTTATGAAGTAGAACTAGACCTCACCACTCGCGACGATAATTATGCATCGCGCACAGTTGTGAAGTTCTCAGCGACAGCTGGCGCTTCCACGTGGATTGATTACATCGCGCCGTCTGTTGAGTCGATCGAACTCAACGGCGTTGCCATCGACACCTCCGCGCATGACGGTTTTCGCATTCAACTGAGCGGACTGGCTGACACAAACGTTCTTACGGTCGTTGGCCACAGTGCGTACATGAACACTGGTGAAGGCCTCCATCGTTTCATCGATCCTGTTGACGATGAGGTCTACCTGTATTCACAGTTTGAAATCGCAGATGCTCGTCGCGTGTTCGCATGCTTTGATCAGCCAAACCTCAAGGCGACTTACACATTCACGATTGATGCGCCTTCGCATTGGAAGGTGACCAGCAACGCGACTACCCCAACACCGACCCCAGTACGCGACGGAGTTTCACGTTGGTCATTCGGCGAAACCGTCAAAATGTCGACGTACATCACTGCAATCGTCGCAGGCCCGTACCACGAAGTGCGCGACGAATACGTTGGCGAATACGGCACTTACCCACTCGGCTTGTTCTGTCGTGCATCGCTTGCAGAGTTCCTTGATCCAGAGGAACTTTTCGAAGTCACCAAGCAAGGTTTCAAGTACTTCGAAGGCGCGTTCCAAGTTGGTTACCCATTCGGAAAGTACGACCAGCTGTTCGTTCCGGAATTCAACGCTGGTGCAATGGAGAACGCCGGCTGCGTGACTCATCACGAAGATTACGTATTTCGCTCCAAGGTCACACGTTTTGCCTACGAACAGCGCGCGAACACAGTGCTTCACGAACTCGCACACATGTGGTTCGGCGACTTGGTCACCATGAATTGGTGGGATGACCTATGGCTGAATGAATCGTTCGCCGAATGGGCCGCGCATCACTGCAGCGCGAACGCCACCAAGTACACCGAGGCATGGACAAACTTCGTTAACCAGCGCAAGGCGTGGGGCTACCGCCAAGACCAGTTGCCAACCACTCACCCAATTTGGGCTGACATGGTTGACCTTGATGCAGTTGAAGTGAACTTCGATGGCATTACTTATGCAAAGGGCGCATCGGCCCTGCGCCAGCTCGTGGCTTGGGTCGGCGAAGACAAGTTCATCCAAGGTATTCGTCAGTACTTCACAAAGCACGCGTGGGGCAACACTGAACTCAAGGATTTGCTCGTTGAGCTCGAGGCCGCAAGTGGCCGCGATCTTTCGGATTGGACTGCGCGCTGGTTGCAGACTGCGGGTGTAAATACCTTGCGTCCAGAAGTTGTGATTGAAGGTGGCGTCTATAAGTCAGTTGCCGTGATTCAGGAACCACCAGTTGCTCCAGAAGGTGTGGCGCAGACACTGCGCCCACATCGTGTTGGCATTGGGCTTTATGTTCGTGAAAATGAATCGGTTGTTTTGCGCGAACGCTTCGAAATTGACGTTGATGGTGAGCGCACCGAAGTTCCGCAACTCGAAGGCAAGCCTGCCGCAGACATCTTATTGCTCAACGATGGCGACCTAACATTTGTCAAGATTCGCCTTGATGAAGCATCGGCAAAGAACGCAATCGATGGTCTCGGCGACATTGAGGACAGTTTGTCGCGAGCACTTATTTGGGGTGCTGCATGGGACATGACTCGCGATGGCGAAATGCCAACCCGTGACTACCTCGCTCTCGTTCAGAACTCCGACCTGCTCGATATGCAGATTGGTGTCGCGCAACAAATCTTGCTGCAGGCACGTTCTGCTATTGAACAATTCGGTAATCCAGATAAGCGTGCCGAATACCGCGATGCGCTCTACACCGCAATGAAAGGCTGGCTGACGGATGCAACTCAAGGTGGCGACCACCAGCTCGCTCTCGTGCGCAACATGTTGGCCGTCGCTCGCACTCCAGAGCATGCAGCACAACTCAAGGGCTGGCTCGATGGCGTGGATGTTCCTGCCGGTCTCGAAATCGATACTGACCTTCGTTGGTCGTTTGTGTCGCGCCTCGTTTCGTTAGGCGTATTGCCAGAGTCAGCAATTGAGGATGAGTTGAACCGCGACAGCACTGCCGGTGGCGAGCGTCAGGCAGCAGCTGCGCGAGCAGCTGTTGGAACGGCTGAGGCAAAGGCTGCAGCTTGGAGCGCAGCCGTTGACAATGACGATTTGGCTAACGCGATTTTGAGTTCAACTGTTGGCGGATTCGCGCAACCAGATCAGCGCGAGTTACTCAAGCCATACGTCGATAAGTACTTCGCCGTACTTCCAGACATTTGGAAGAGTCGCACAAACGAAATCGCACAAACCATCACGATGGGCTTTTTCCCCTCACTGTTGGCGTCACAGGAAATCTTGGATAAGGCAGATGCTTTCCTCGAGACCGATACAGATGCAGGTTCAACGCGTTTGATCCGCGAGTTACGTGACAACGTTGCTCGTTCGTTGCGCTGCCAGGCAATCGACAAGTAATTAATCTGAGATGCATAAAACGTGTGGCCCGCAGGATTTCCTGCGGGCCACACGTTTTAAAGATTGAACTAGCTTTCGATTGCAGCCTTATGGTTGCCTTCAACTTCGAGACGATCGCCAAGGGTCGGATCATCCAAGAATCCACCTTGGGTCGAGCGCTGAGCTGAACGAATCCAGCCTGGAGCCATCACGAAGAGAGCAATAATCGCCGATACCGCCAACGGCACGACAACAAACCACAAGACGGCCGACGTGGTCGACATTGCTGTTCCACGATCTTCGCCATCGTCGTTCTTGCTGCCAGCAATGGCTGGAGCAAGTGCAGTAACAGTTAGGACAGCAACTGATGAAGCAGTTGCGAAGGCACGGCGCATGTTTGTAGTCACAGCCTTACTTTACGACAGAATGGTTGTACCGACGAAAGGAGTCCCATGGACGGCGCGCTGCACTGGTTCATTGGCAAACCCCTACAAATCGCCATCATTGTGGCTCTAGCAGTGGTCACTCGCAGCGTAATGGCTCGGCTGATTGAGCGATTAACGCATCGCGCGATTACTTTGCGCAAGAGTCGCCATGAATTTGATACTCCGGCTGAAGCCCAACTTGAGGCTGCCCGCCGCGAACAACGTGCTGCCTCTATTAGCCAACTTCTGCGAAGTGTTGTCACGGTGACCATTTGGTCGATTGCCTTGTTGATGGGGCTTGCGACTCTGGGCATCAACATTGCGCCGATTCTTGCATCCGCCGGCGTCGTCGGTGTTGCCCTTGGTTTTGGTGCGCAAACGATGGTCAAGGACTATCTCGCAGGCATCTTCCTCATTATTGAAGATCAGTACGGTGTTGGTGACCTCGTCGATGTTGGTCCCGTCGTCGGTGTGGTTGAGAGTGTTGAACTGCGCGTCACACGTCTGCGTGATCTGTCGGGTGTCGTTTGGTACGTGCGCAATGGCGAAATCTTGCGAGTGGCAAACCGCAGCCAAGGGTGGACTATGGCCATTGTGGATGTGCCAGTCAGTTACGACACAGACCTCGAACAAGTTCGACAAATCATTGAAACCGTGGCCGAAGCCATGGACAACGATCCAGTCTTTGATGAATTGCTACTCGACAAGCCTGAGTACGCAGGTGTCGAAAGTGTGAGTGGCGAAGCTGTCGTTGTTCGCGTGACCGCTCGCTCGCTTCCTGATAAGCAAATTGCGGCATCGCGCGAAATTCGCGAACGCATCAAGGTCGCTTTTGATGCCGCTGGCATTCAAGTTCCTGCCGTCCTTCGATTCCCTAATCAACAGAAGTAGTTATGGCTGAAACTTTCTATGACCAAATTGGCGGACAAGAATTCTTCGTCCAACTCGTCAACCACTTTTACGAAGGCGTCGCAAACGACGATGTATTGCGCCCAATGTATCCCGAGGATGACATGGAAGGCGCAAGCCGACGCCTGGCGATGTTTCTTTCCCAATATTGGGGCGGACCAAATGACTACGAGCTCGAGCGCGGACACCCACGCCTGCGCATGCGTCACAACCCTTACGTCATCGATGAAGTTGCGCGCGAGCGATGGATTGCCTGCATGAAAAAAGCCGTGCTTGCAATGAACCCAGAACCACACTTGCGCGACGAATTATGGACCTATCTGGTGAGCGCTGCATTCGCCATGCAAAACACTGAAAGTTCACCAGCCCCCACCGAGTAATAGGGCCACGCCTGCGCCAGAATGGTCAGGTGATGAGAACCAAAGAGTGGTGGCAAGAAGCCATTGTTTACCAGGTGTACCCGCGTTCATTTGCTGATGCGAATGGTGATGGCATTGGCGACATTACCGGCATTCGCTCGCGCGTTCCTTATTTACAGGAACTTGGTGTGGATGCGATTTGGCTCAGCCCGCATTACCCATCACCGATGCTTGATGCCGGTTACGACGTTTCGGATTACCGCTCCGTCTGGGAAACATTCGGCACGCTCGAAGAAATCGAAGCGCTGATTCACGAAGTGCACGACGCCGGTATGCGCATGTTTATCGACATCGTGCCGAACCACACGTCCTGGGATCACGAATGGTTTAAGGAAGCTCTCGCCTACCCACTCGAGAACAATGCGGACATTCCCTCCGGCGCACGTTTCGCCGATGGTCCGTGGGCTCGTTATCACTTGCTGCGTGGTCGCGATGGTGGCGCGAGTGTGCCAAACAATTGGGAAAGTGTTTTCGGCGGACCAACGTGGCATCAAGTTAATGACGCCGATGGCAATCCATCCGGTTGGTGGTACCTCCACATTTTCGATAAGTCACAGCCAGATCTTGACTGGGACAACAACGAAGTGCGCGCCGAATTCCGCGGCCATCTTCGATTCTGGTTTGACCGAGGTATCGATGGTTTCCGCATTGACGTTGCACACGGCCTCGCCAAGGCTGCTGGTTACCCAGATTGCCCAGAGCTCGTCGAAGGTGACGCCACGGCAAAGAATCCTTACTGGGATCAAGACGGTTTGCACGATGTGTGGCGTGAGTGGCGCGCAGTTGCCGATGAATACGACCCACCTCGCGTGTTCGTTGCCGAGGCATGGGTGCAACCTGCTGAACGCAATGCGCGTTATTTACGCAAAGACGAATTGCACACTGGCTTTAATTTCCCTTACTTGCGTGCGCCGTGGAATGCGCCGCGTATGCGCGAGATTATTGACTTCACATTGGCCGCTAATGCCATTGAGAATGCCCCGACAACGTGGGTGCTCGAGAACCATGATGTCTGGCGTTCAGTGACTCGATACGCACCGATCATTGGTCGCACCGAAGCCGAGACTAAAGCCAACATGAACTTGGAACTTGGACGCGAAGTGAACTGGGAAGCTGATCGCGACCTTGAAGTCGGCGCTGCACGTGCACGCGCGAATTTCTTGTCGATGTTGGCGCTGCCCGGAACGGCGTACGTGTATCAAGGTCAAGAACTTGGCTTGAACGAAGTATTTGAAATTCCAGCCGAGATGCGTCAGGACCCTGCGTTCATCACCACGAATGGCGAACGCGTTGGACGCGATGGTTGTCGTGTTCCGTTGCCATGGAGTGGTGAAGGCGATGCGCTCGGCTTTAATGACACTGGTGCCGCATGGTTGCCCCAGCCTGATTCGTGGAAGAAACTGCACGCGGATGCGCAAAGCGCAGATGCCAACAGCATGTTGAACCTGGCTCGCACTGCTCTGAAGTTGCGTAAGGAACTTTCGGCACTGGGTGGCATCACAGATGACGTTGAGCCGTTGGTCTGGGATAACGATGTGCCAGCGGATGTATTGAGTTTCGTGCGTCCGGCACGACTTGGCGGTCACGCGATTCGTTGCGTACTCAATGTCGGTACACACGCAGTCACACTTCCCTACGATGGCAGTGTGATTCTCAAAAGTGACGAAAGCGCATACAGCGACGGACTGTTGAATCCAAATGCGTCAGTTTGGCTAACCGCCTAATGACAACATTGCCCGGAGACAAGAAACTTCATCGTGCGTGGATTGTCGCCGCGGTAACGTTCATTACGTTGATTTCTGCTGCGTCGTTCCGTTCGACCACAGGCGTGATGCTTCAGCCACTGGAAAATGAATTTGGCTGGACTCGTAATCTGACGTCACTTGCTGTGTCGTTGAACTTGTTGATGTACGGGTTGACTGCGCCGTTTGCAGCATCGCTCATGGAACGCTTCAGTTTGCGTCGCGTTGTGCCGATGGCACTCTCACTCGTTGCGATCGGCAGTGGCTTGACCACGGTCATGACTCAGGCCTGGCAGCTCGTGGTGCTGTGGGGTTTCTTTGTTGGCTTTGGAACCGGGTGTTTGGCACTGGTGTTCGGTGCCATCATCGCTAATCGCTGGTTTGCTGAGCGTCGCGGATTAGTCACAGGTGTTTTTTCGGCAGCTTATGCAACGGGCAGCCTTGTATTCCTACCTCTCATCGGCTACCTCATTACTCATCATGGATGGCGTTCAGCTTCGCTAACAGTTGCAGCATTCGCTGCAGTTCTCGTGCCGGTGACGTACACATTCCTGCGCGATCGTCCTTCCGATGTTGGCCTGTTCCCATACGGCGCGATTGAGGAACCTGCGGCTGGCGCGGCTGCTCCAGCAACCGCTCGCGGAACCTTGAAGGTGCTGTGGGAAGCCATGCACACCTTGCCGTTCTGGGTGCTCGCGATGACATTCTTTGTATGTGGTTGGTCAACCAACGGTCTAATTGGCGCTCACTTTGTGCCGGCCGCACATGATCACGGAATGCCACTCGAATCAGCAGCAAGCTTGCTGGCCATCGTCGGCATTTTTGACTTCATGGGCACGATTGCATCGGGCTGGTTAAGTGACCGCGTGAGTTCGGTGTGGCTGCTGTTTAGCTACTACGGATTGCGTGGACTCGCGTTGCTGACTGTTCCAACCGTGCTTGGCCCTACGGTCGGCTGGCCACTGTTGTTCTTCATCGTGTTCTATGGTCTTGACTGGATTGCAACCGTTCCCCCGACCGTGCAGTTGTGTCGCCAGCACTTTGGACTTGCACGTTCCGGAGTTGTTTACGGTTGGGTATTCGCGTGGCACATGATTGGCGCCTCGATTGCAGCAATCTTTGCTGGCACAATTCGTGAAACGCAAGGTTCATACACGATCGCTTGGTACACCGCTGCAGCCCTTTGCATTTTTGCCGCACTACTCGTGCTGACACTGAACAAGATGCCAGACCTTGCAACGCGTGAAGCTCGCGCCGCCGAATCGGTCTAATCGCAATTAACGATTAACCATTCACAAATTCAATGAGCTCTGTCGCACACTTGAGAAATTGAATCTGGTCCACGCGCACTAAAGGCAACTTACTAACTAGTCGCGCGAGAGGCTTTCGAGTAACGCGCGCATATCATCGGTTAACCGACCTGGGCGATTGCGTTTCATATCCATGCACACCATCGTGGTTTTCGCGCGCATGTAAACCTGCTTGTCATCACGCATCTCGTAAGCAATCACGTATGAGGTCCGGCCAACCGACTCGATCCAAATTTCCATGTCGAGCGGTTCAAGTCGATACTCCAACTGCCACACGTAATCGATTTCGTTGCGCACCACCATGTGACCAACTTCGTCATTGAGCGCGGTGAAACCATTGCTCTCGAGCAAGACTGTTCGCGCCATCTCCATGTAGGTGGCATACGCGACATTGTTGATGTGATGAAACACATCCATATCGCTCCATCGCGTGTGGATGGGAACAATCGTGCTCGACATGATTAGCCGCGGGTGAGCTTGCGGTACGTCGCGCGATGCGGACGTGCTGCTTCGGCGCCGAGACGATCGATCTTGTTCTTTTCATACGACTCGAAGTTACCTTCGAACCAGAACCACTGTGAGTCGCCTTCGTAAGCCAAGATGTGTGTCGCAATGCGGTCGAGGAACCAACGGTCGTGCGAGGTGATGACGGCGCAACCTGGGAATTCAAGCAAAGCGTTTTCGAGCGAACCGAGGGTTTCAACATCGAGGTCGTTCGTTGGTTCGTCGAGGAGCAGTACGTTTCCACCCTGCTTCAACGTGAGTGCGAGGTTTAGACGGTTGCGCTCACCACCGGAAAGAACGCCGGATGGCTTCTGCTGGTCCGGGCCCTTGAAACCGAAAGCACCAACGTACGCGCGTGATGGCATTTCCACGTTGCCAACCTTGATCCAATCAAGACTGTCGGAAACTACTTCCCAAACATTCTTGGCTGGATCTAAGCCTGCACGGCTCTGGTCAACGTAGGAAAGCTTGACGGTTTCGCCGACCTTGAGTGAGCCTTCGGTCGGTGAAGTTTCCTCGGTTACCGAATCAGTTGCCGCCGCAACAATCATGCGGAACAACGTGGTCTTACCAACACCGTTAGGGCCGATGACACCGACGATGCCGTTACGTGGAAGCGTGAATGATAGGTCGT
>JALQVI010000051.1 GCA_023260395.1 Candidatus Nanopelagicales bacterium | reverse complement strand
GGAATTATCCGTGTAATGACCATCAGCATCGCGGCTCGTGTAAAAGTCAACGTTTTGAGCAAGACCTTCAAAGTCACCTTTTAGCGCATCGCCCAAAGCAATGCGCAAAGCTTCCCAGCCATACGTTTTGTCATAAAGCGAACCAACGATTCCCGTTACGCCCATTGCCTGTGTGAATTTACGACCGTCACTTAATGTTGCTGGATTTGAATCAAGTTTGTCCAGCAGGGACATTATTTGCGTAAAAGCAGCTGTCTCATTGTTCTTCAACGGGCAATTCTTATGACTTGGGCAATCTTGAATGAATCGATGAAGTGCGTTTTCAAAACCAAGTGCTTGGCCTTTAGACAGTTCTTCATTCGTCAATGTTGGGTCGATTGCGCCGTCGAGCATCATGCGGCCAACTTTGTCCGGAAATAAACCCGCATAGGTTGCACCGAGAAAAGTTCCATAACTCTTTCCGAACCAATTCAGTTTCTTGTCACCGAGTGCAGCTCGCAAAATATCGATGTCGCGAGTTGCACTGATCGTGTCAACGTACTTAAACAATTCCGGTGACTTCGTCGCGCAGGCTTCGGCAAATTTCTTGTCGAGAGCAACTGTCTCGTCGATTTCTTGTTGATTATCTGGCGAACCATCAGCCGCAACGTACGCATCCGTCTCAGGATCATCGAGACAATCAACCGGAGTGCTTTGGCCAACTCCCCGAGGATCAAAACCGACGATGTCGAAATGCTTTCGCAATTTATTGGTCATCACCACAGAAGCTGCGCGTGCGTACTCAATTCCAGAACCACCAGGTCCACCTGGGTTGAGAATCAACGAACCCTCGGCGTTCTTCGCCGGAAGTCGAACTACTGCGATTGAGATTGACTTCTTTTCAGGTGCCGAATAATCCAATGGAACC
This sequence comes from Candidatus Nanopelagicales bacterium, assembly GCA_023260395.1. Taxonomy (GTDB): domain Bacteria; phylum Actinomycetota; class Actinomycetes; order S36-B12; family UBA5976; genus UBA5976. The sequence goes on along the minus strand of JALQVI010000051.1, from coordinate 9,110 downwards.
TGAAGCGTTGAACACTCAAATCCCTCGTTGCAGCCCGTCCACGTTAATTTTTGGGCGTAGTAATCGGCAAGATTTACAAAAGCATTTGTTTCGGACTGGCTTGGCGAAGGAGATGCTGATGCACTGCCGCTCTCGCTTGCTGTTGGCGTGGGTTCAGCGGATGCGCTTGAAGTTAGCTTGCCGTCATTCTTAACAACTGCAATACCGATTGCCGAAACTAGCGCAATAAAAATTGCTGTCAACAGGGCAATGGCTTTGCGCACGACTACTCCAAAAGTGATGAAAATGAATTTCTTCTAGAACTCTAACCCGACCCAGCGAGACGAGCGAAACTATTTACCCACAGCAACAAGTTGCGGATTACGTAGCGTCACGAGTAACGATTCAAATACCGCAAGAGGTGCGACATTAGAAATGAGCTGATCGCGCGCCTCACGAATCGCATCGATGCGCTGCAAAGTCTGCGTAGTTTCATCTAGCGCTGCAATTCGTTCTAATGCCGGCCGCAGCTCTTCGTTGATTAGGCCAACTTGAGAACCAGACTGAATCACCATGATGTCGCGATAATACCCCGTTAAATCAAGCAAAATGCGATCGTACGCATCGGCAACCATTCGGCGGCGGCGATCCTTGAATCTCTTTTCAAGGGATTTCATTTCGCTCTTAATTGCACGGTCGATGGATTTGAAACCTTTACCTTCAGCGCCTTCGCCAAAAGCCATTCGGACATCTTGCTCGTCTTGCTGTTCCATCGGAGCAATCGCGCGATCGGCTTCGGCATTCGCATTCGCAACAATCGTGTTGGCAATTTCGAAACAGGAGCTAACCGTGGACAATCGCGTTGGAATGTCTAGGATTTCCGAGCGCTTTAGACGCGCTTGTTCATCGGTGGCTAACGCACGCGCACGTCCAAGATGGCCTTGTGCCGCGCGAGCCGCAAATGCCGCCATCGCTGGATCAACGCCAAAGCGACTTGTTAACTGTGATGCAACATCAACCAAAGTTGGGGACGTAAGTAATACGTGACGACAACGCGAGTTAATCGTCGGCAAAACGTCATCGACTGTTGGAGCGCACAAAACCCACACAGTGTTGGGTGGCGGCTCCTCGATGCTCTTGAGAAGTTTAGGAACAGCATTAAGTTGAAAACGGTCAACGTCCTCGACAACAATTACGTGCCACGGACTACGCGATGGCGAAAGTGACGCACGTTCAATTAACTGATCTGCATTAGCGACTGTGTAAACAACACCTTCGGGAACAACGTGTTCGACATCAGGATGAACACCTGCGGCAACATTTCGACAATCGACACACGTTCCGCAACCGCCGTTAGGACAAACCAAGCCAGCCGCAAAAGCCAAGGCAATTGTGCTGCGGCCGCTTCCCGGCGGGCCAGTAACTAGCCAAGCGTGAGTCATCGCATCGCCACGCTCGCCTATTGCAACCTTTGCGGCATCGGCTACGGCACGTTGCAAATCGTGGACAGCAAGTTCCTGTCCAAGTACTGAATCAAAGACACTCATCGATTTGCCAAAATAGAATCGAGTTTCTCAATGATTGCTTGCGAGACTTGTTCAATCGACAACGTAGCATCAATGACAACATTTGGCTGCGTACTCGCGGCTGCAATATCTCGGAATGCTTGTTGAACACGCACATGAAAATCCCGAGATTGAATTTCCATTCGATCCGTACCATCCATACGCTCGCCACCGGCTTCGGCTGGAACATCTAAATAGATAGTGAAGTCAGGGAGCAATTCCCCGGTAGCCCATTCACTCAAAGCACGGATTCGATCAACGCCCAACCCGCGAGCTGCGCCTTGGTAGGCAACTGACGAATCAATGTAGCGATCACAGATAACAATTGCCCCACGCTCGAGTGCAGGACGGATCTTGTTATGCGCATGATCGGCACGCGCCGCCGCAAAGAGCAGCGCCTCAGTTTGGTCAGGCATATCGTCGATCTCGGGATCCAACAAAATACTCCGGATTTTTTCGGCGGTCGGGGTACCACCTGGTTCACGAGTTATGACAACTTCATAACCAAGCGCCTCTAAATGCTGAGAAATTCGCTTACTCTGCGTGGATTTGCCCGCGCCTTCGCCACCTTCGATTGCGATGAAAAGTCCGGTGGCCACGAAACAACTCTAATTGTCAGCGCTGACGGCAGCCTTTTCGGCAGCAGTCTTTCCCACACCAGTCTTTTTAGCAGGTGCCTTACGCGTGACTTTCTTGGTTGTTGTCTTGCCGACGCTCTTTTTAGCCGCTGGCTTTTTGACTGCACGAGCAGAGGCCTTCTTAGGTGCTGGACCTGCTGCACGACGTTCGGCGAGCAAGTCAGATGCGCGCTCAATTGAAATTGTTTCAACCGAATCGCCACCGCGAAGCGAAGCATTAGTTTCACCATCGGTGATGTAGATACCGAACTTACCTTCGCGAACCACAACTTCTTTGCCAGTCGAAGGATCATTGCCGACGACCTTCAATGGACCAGCTGCTTGGCCACGTCCGCGTCGCATCTTTGGCTGCGCAAAGAGAGCGAGAGCCTCTTCGAGCGTGCAGGTGAAGATTGATTCTTCGGATGGCAATGTGCGCGAATCTTTGCCCTTAAGCAAGTACGCGCCGTAGCGACCATTTTGTGCCGTGATGGTTTCACCGTCAGCTGGATCAACGCCAACTTCGCGTGGCAACGTGAACATCTGTAGCGCATCGTCGAGAGTCACTGTCTCGACATCCATGCTTTGGAACAACGAAGCAGTGCGTGGCTTTGTTGATTTTGGTGAACCTTCGGGTAGCACTTCGGTGAAGTACGGACCATAACGTCCGGTCTTGGCCATGATGACACGACCAGTTTCGGGATCGACACCAAGTTCGTGTTCACCAGAAGGTGCGTTGAATAACTCTTCGGCTTTTTCAGCGGTTAGTTCATCAGGTGCCATGTCCGTTGGAATGTTTGCGCGCTTGAGAGTTTCATCAGCACCTCGTTCCAAGTACGGACCGAACTTACCGACGCGAATGATTGCATCGCTGCCTTCGATTGGAATCGATGCCATTGCACGCGCATCGATGTCCCCGTATGCACCAACAAGTTGTGCCAGGCCTGGAAAAACATTTGCAGCTTCTTGATCACCGAAATAGAAACGCTTGAGAACATCAAGTCGATTGTCTTCGCCACGAGCAACACGGTCGAGCACTTCTTCAAGTGATGCGGTGAAGTCATAGTCAATGAGCGGACCAAAGTTTTCTTCCATGAGTCGAACAACAGTGAACGCAAGGAAATGCGGAACAAGAGCACTTCCCTTTTTCCATACATAACCCTGGTCAACAATGCGTCCAATGATTGCCGCGTATGTCGATGGTCGACCGATACCGAGGCGTTCAAGTTCTTGAACCAACGTTGCTTCGGTGTATCGAGCAGGTGGGTTGGTGCTGTGACCGGATGGATCAAGGGCTAGTGGAGTAACGACATCTCCAACTTTGAGTACTGGCAATCGCTTGGCTTGATCTTTAGCATCTTGATCTTCGTCAATGTCGTCGTAAGCAGCCAAGTGACCGCGGAAAGTAATGATCGTTCCACTTGCTGAAAATTCAACATCGCGACCATCTCCTGCAACTGCGCCTAGGCGAATGGTTGCCGTGGTTCCACGGGCATCAGCCATCTGGCTAGCAACAGTGCGCTTCCAAATCAGGTCATACAGTGCGAATTCATCGCCAACGAGTTCACCAGCGACTTCGGCAGGTGTGCGAAAGACATCGCCTGCAGGACGAACAGCTTCGTGCGCTTCCTGCGCGTTCTTGACCTTGCGATCGTAACGACGTGGAGCTTCGGAAACATGGTCACTGCCATAAAGTGATGCAGCTTGTTTACGTGCAGCGTTAATTGCCGTGTCAGAAAGTGTTGTTGAGTCGGTACGCATATAGGTGATGTAACCGCGTTCGTACAACGACTGTGCAACACGCATTGTGCGCTGTGCGCCCCACTTCAAACGACCGGATGCTGCTTGCTGCAATGTCGATGTCATGAACGGTGCTTTAGGTCGGTTGGTGTAACCCTTTTCATCAACCTTGCGCACGCTGAATGCTGCACTTGAAAGTGAGGAACACAAGCTGCGTGCATCATCTTCATTGAGATGAGTAACTTGCTTTTCTGTTAGTTGCGCACGCGCATCAAAGTCTTTACCGGTAGCAACACGAATACCGTCAACTGCCACGAGCGATGCAGAGAAGCTACCTGGATCGAATGTGCCTTCGATGTCCCAGTACGAAGCACTACGGAATGCAATGCGCTCGCGCTCACGTTCAACAACGAGTCGCGTTGCAACTGATTGCACACGACCAGCGGAAAGTCCAGCTTGCACTTTGCGCCACAAAACTGGAGAAACTTCGAAACCGTAAAGTCGGTCAATAAGTCGACGTGCTTCCTGCGCATCAACGAGTTCCATATCGAGGTCGCGCGTTGATTCAGCAGCATGACGAATTGCTTCGGGCGTGATTTCGTGAAAGACCATTCGCTTCACAGGAACTTTTGGTCGCAAGATTTCTAATAAGTGCCACGCGATGGCTTCACCCTCGCGGTCCCCGTCAGTTGCGAGTAGGAGTTCGTCGGCATCAGCTAGCTTGCGCTTGAGCTCTGCGACCTTGTCCTTCTTCTTTGCACTGACGACGTAATACGGCGTGAAATCATCTTGAACATCGATGGCCATACGGCCCCAGGGCTGCTTCTTAATTGAAGCAGGGACATCAACTGCGCGTTCCGGCAAATCGCGAACATGGCCAACGCTGGCTTCCACGTCATATTCGGGACCTAGGTACTTTTGGATCGTTTTGGCCTTGGCAGGTGATTCCACAATGACTAAGCGATGCACTTTTGGCATTTGTTGGACCCCTTCCCTAGAAAGCTCGCACTGTATATATGCAAGAACACGTATTGAAGTGAAGTGTGCCGTGACCCCCTAGGGGCTTGTCAAATAGCTTTTTGCCGTGTTGCTTGTGGATAGCCTCATTTTTCCCAATGTTTGCAAGGGTTTTTGGGCACAAAAAATCGTGGGTTCGGGACTGTGCCCGAACCCACGACCTGATGAGAGGGTTTCTAGCCTTCGACGGCCGCTTCGCTGACAACAACAGAGCGGCGCTTGGATACCACAATTGCAGCAACCACAATGCTTGTAGCCACGATGGCGATGATGGTTGAAGCGCTCGAATTTCCATCCAGCGACATCTTGACGACGGCTGGAGCGATCAACAACGCAACGAGGTTCATGACCTTGATGAGCGGGTTGATTGCTGGGCCAGCAGTATCTTTGAATGGATCGCCGACGGTATCACCGATGACGGTTGCGGCGTGGGCTTCTGAACCCTTGCCACCGTAATTGCCGTCTTCGACAAACTTCTTGGCGTTATCCCATGCTCCACCCGAGTTGGAGAGGAATACTGCCATCAAAGTGCCAGTCGCAATAGTGCCTGCGAGGAATGCGCCGAGCGAACCAATGCCCAGACCAAAGCCAACGGCCATCGGGGTCAGCACAGCGAGCAAGCCAGGTGTTGCAAGTTCGCGTAACGAATCACGCGTCACGATGTCAACGACCTTGCCGTACTCCGGCAGTTCGGTGCCTTCCATGATTCCTGGGTGTTCGCGGAATTGGCGACGCACTTCAAAGATCACAGCTCCAGCTGCTCGCGATACTGCGCTGATGGCAAGACCGCTGAACATGAATACGACTGCCGCGCCAATAAGTAGGCCGACGAGATTCTTAGGATTAGCTACGTCGAGTACACCTGCATATTCGCTGGCAAGCGAAGCGATGTCTTTTCCAGACGAAACCACTGCGCCCGTTACCGCATCGCGGAATGAACCGAACAATGCAGTTGCTGCCAATACTGCCGTTGCGATTGCGATGCCCTTAGTAATCGCCTTGGTGGTGTTACCGACTGCATCGAGGTTTGTGAGAACCTGTGCACCTTCGCCGTGAACGTCGCCCGACATTTCTGCAATGCCTTGAGCATTGTCAGATACCGGACCAAACGTATCCATGGAAACGATGACGCCAACTGTGGTCAGTAGACCGGTGCCAGCAAGAGCGATAGCAAACAGGCCAAGTAGCACTGATCCACCACCGAGCACGTACGCAGCGAATACTGCAGCACCAATCAGGAGTGCGGAGTAAACGGCTGATTCCAAACCAATTGAAATGCCGGAAAGAATCACTGTTGCAGGTCCGGTCAATGATGATGCTGAGACATCATCAACTGGCTTGCGATTGGTTTCAGTGAAGTAACCAGTGAGCTGTTGAATGGCTGCGGCCAAGACAATACCGATAAGCACTGCGCCAATCGCAACCATCTGTGGATTCGCTGATACATCGTTACCCAATGTTGAGTTCGTCAATCCCGCAATGGAATTGGGCAACATTTGCAGCGAAGCAATTGCCACGAGAACAGCAGACACAACGGCCGAGATAAAGAACCCGCGGTTAATTGCGCTCATTCCAGAACGATCGTTCGCGCGAGGTGACACGGCGAAAATACCAATCACTGCAGTGATGACACCGAGTGCTGGAACAACAAGTGGGAACACGAGACCGAGGTCGCCGAATGCAGCCTTACCGAGAATCAATGCGGCAACCAAAGTCACTGCGTAGGACTCAAACAAGTCAGCAGCCATACCGGCACAGTCGCCTACATTGTCACCAACATTGTCGGCGATAGTTGCGGCGTTACGAGGATCATCTTCGGGAATGCCTTGTTCAACTTTGCCCACTAGATCAGCGCCGACGTCAGCAGCTTTTGTAAAGATACCGCCACCAACACGCATGAACATTGCGAGCAACGCAGCGCCGAAGCCAAAGCCTTCGAGGACATGAGGCGCACTCTCTTTGTAAATGAGGACAACGAGTGCAGCGCCCAACAAGCCAAGACCAACAGTGAACATACCCGCGACACCACCGGTGCGGAATGCGATTTTCATTGCGGCTTGTTCGCCATCACTATTCGCAGCTGCCGCTACGCGAACGTTGCCACGTACTGCGAGCCACATGCCCATGTATCCCGTGATAGCGGAGAACAAGGCGCCGACCAGGAAGAACACTGATCGGCCAATTCGTTCGGAACTGCTGTCGGCTGGAAGTAGATACAACAGGACAAACGCAATGGCTGCAAAGGCACCGAGCGTTTTGAATTGCCGGTTGAGATATGCGGCAGCGCCTTCTTGAACAGCTGCCGCAATTTTCTTCATGTTGTCGGTTCCTTCATCGGCTGCCAAAACTTGGCGAACCAAAACCGCAGCAACACCAAGCGCAGCGACAGCAATCGCAGCGACGATGAGAATGGTTGTGTAATTCGAGCCAGTCACAGTTACTTCTGTGAGGGCCGGACGAACAAATGTGAACATGTTGCTCCTCAATGAGAACGTATAAAGAGCCTATTGAGGTTTAGAGCCGTGCGAAGGGAATATCGACACTGCTTTTTCGCAAATATTTACTGAGCACCCAATGATTTAAAGAGTTCTTGGGCTTTTGCCTGATCCCATAGAACGCTGGAACCTGCAGCAGTCGTTGCATTTGGATCTGAAACCGGCACTGTCATGACTTTGCCTTTGCCCTGTGACAAGTTGCGCATCGCCATACCTAAACTCAATAAATCACGAACACCGTCGTCAGTGCCAACGATGACTGAGTCCGTTGCAGCCTTGGAAAAGTTTTTCATTGCAAAGGGGTTGAGCAATGTGCCCGGTGTTGCAACTTTATGTAGCACAGCTGCGATGTATTGCTGTTGACGTTGAATTCGTCCGAGATCACCCTTGGGGTCTGCGTAACGCATGCGCACGTATGCGAGGGCCTTCTTGCCATTCATTTGTTGGCAACCCTTTTTCACATGCAAGTTGGAATTGTGATCATCGTAGTTTCGTGGAACGCAAATACGAACGCCGTTAACCGCGTCCGTAATTTCTTTAATTCCTGCGAAGCCGATTTCCATGTAGTGATCAACGTGCAAACCGGTGTTCTTCTCGATTGTTGCTACCAGTAATGGCGCACCACCAAATGAATACGCTGCATTGATTTTGTTTTTACGCGTTCCAACTTTGGTTCCATCAAGCGCAGTATGCGCCGGAATCTTTACGTACGAATCGCGCGGCAAGCTAATCAATGTGGGATGACCCTTGGCATCAATATGAACAATCATGATGACGTCAGTTCTTTGCGTTCCACTATCAGGCCCGGTGTGTAACACTTTTTGTTCGTGAAGCGTTAGCCCTCGGCGGCTATCAGATCCAGTTAGCAACCAGTTTTGCCCTGCTGTTGCAGCGATGGGCTTGGCTGGAGTGGCATTTGTTTTTTGCAGTGACTTCGACGTCCACACGCCAAGCGCGATATAGATCGCCAAGTACACAATCACAACAACACGTAGTACCGAGAAGATTGCGTGAATGACTCGACCAGCGGGCGTCTTTTTAAACTTCTTGCTGTCGTCCTTAACTTTGCGTTGGAAAAGTTTTTGTCGTTTTGATTTGTTCGGCTCGATGACAGAAACAAATTCCTCATCACCAGAATCGAACACATCATTTATGTGTACTTCTCCGGCATCGGAAGCAAATGCAGAGTCAGGCGCGCCAGCAATAGGAAATTGTTCTTCGGCAATGTACGTCGGCACCGAGTCAATAAATGGTGCCTCAATCTGTGCTTCGGAACTATCTTCCTCGATTGGCAAGAATGCATCTGGAAGTGGCGTTACAGCCGCGACGACAACGTGTGGATCGAGTTGCGAGGATGCTGGGCTTTTGGTGACTGGAGTTTCAGGTGTTCCAACGAGTGAGCCATCAGATCGGCGTCGATAAATCGTTGATTCCACCGAGTAATTGTGACTCACTGCGGCCGCTTCATCGGCCATGGACACGGATAGGGACGGATTTATGCTGATAAAAGGAAAGTTCAGACGCCGCCGACGGGGGACGCGGCAACGCCTGAACTCCTTTAAATGTATGGATAACCCCACAAAACTGAAAGTCAAAATGGCCATTTCAGACAAATCTTGACTAATCCTTGACTTACGAAAGGGGTTGTCCCCTCGCGGTAACCTAGATTCCCTATGACGAACACATTTGCCTATCTA
>JALQVI010000050.1 GCA_023260395.1 Candidatus Nanopelagicales bacterium | reverse complement strand
CTCAAGACTCGCGCATATAAAGGTGGATGTATCTTCCACAACCGCAATGGGTTCGAAGGTGGTGACGGCTGTGCATTCCACATCTTGGCCGACAAGATGGGCGTTCATTACGTAGAGACAAAACCACAGGTGTGTTGGGAACTTCCAATTCGTCGCACATTTGAACTAGTTGATCGTCCTGATGATGTTCAGATTTTGGTCATCGGCATCGAAGAATTCACTCGCCGCGGTTGGGGTCCTGGCGGCTCGGCGCTGGACTGGTATTGCACCACTGCAACCGAAGCACATGTGGGTGCCAAGCCAGTGTACGAATCGTACGAAGCTGAACTTACAAAGCTCATGGGCAAGAAGTGCTACAAACTTCTTGTTGAACATTGCAAGGCGCGCGAAGCTGCGCTCGAAGCCGTCAATGCATACGCCGACAACAAGTCGCGCAAGATGTTTGCGATTCACCCAGCTACTCCAAAGAACGTTTAGTCGCGTCATTGTGGATTGACCGCGGCCTTGTCGGGGCTCGCGCGTAGTCTTAACGCATGGCAAAAATCCGCGCGTCCTTTAAATGCACCGAGTGTGGGTGGAATGGCGCAAAGTGGGTTGGTCGTTGCCCTGAATGCCAAGCCTGGAGTTCAGTTGTTGAAACCACAGCTGCTGCGCCGGCTGCTGGTCTCAAGAGTTCAACGTCAGGCATTGCGCCGGCTACTCCGGCACGTTCGGTCAATCAAATTCCACAACGCGAAGTTGAACGATCAAGCACAGGCCTGAGTGAACTCGACCGAGTCTTGGGCGGCGGGCTAGTTGCGGGGCAATGTGTTTTGCTAGCGGGCGAACCTGGTGTCGGAAAATCCACCTTGTTATTGGCTGCGGCTGATCAATTCGCACGCGGCACAAAAAAGCCACGCACTGTTCTCTACATTTCAGGTGAAGAGTCTGCAGAACAGATTGGCATTCGTGCTCGCCGTATCGGTGCCACCGCGGACACATTGTTGATCGCTGACGAAACTGACTTGGCTGTGTTGCTCGGCCATGTCGAGGATGTTGATCCCGACCTATTAATTGTCGACAGTGTCCAGACCATTGCATCCAGCGAACTTGATGGACGTGCTGGCGGCGTTGCCCAGGTCCATGAAGTTACTCAAGTGTTGACGCGTGCGGCAAAAGGACGTCGCATGCCGTTGCTATTGATTGGTCAGTCCACACGGGATAACTCAGTTGCTGGACCGCGCTCACTCGAACACCTTGTCGACACAGTGCTGACTTTCGAAGGTGACCGTGGCACTCCCCTGCGTTTGTTACGCGCCAATAAGAACCGTTACGGACCAGCCGACGAAGTCGCTTGTTTCGAACAGGCCGACGATGGCCTGCGCGAAGTCACGGATCCTTCATCGCTATTCCGTTCCCATCGCGATCACGCGATTGCTGGCACATGCATCGCCATCACACTCGAAGGTCGACGCGCGCTTTTGGTCGAAGTTCAAGCACTGACCACAACGAGTCCGGGCAACAACCCGATGCGTCGAACGACTGGGTTTGATAACACTCGTGCAGCCATGTTGATTGCCGTGACCGAGCGTGCATCACGGGTGAAGCTGTGGGACAAGGATGTCTATTTAGCAACAGTGGCTGGCGCAAAGGTCTCGGATACGGGTGCCGATTTGGCCATGTGTCTAGCCGTTGCTTCGGCTGCGCGCGACACAGCATTGCCAATTGACCTAGTGGCTATTGGCGAAGTTGCCCTCAGCGGTGACGTACGCCCAGTGCCAGGTATGAACCAGCGCTTGGCCGAAGCTGCGCGATTGGGGTTTACCACCGCCTTGGTTCCCCGCGGCACCGGCTCGAGCAACTCGCATCCAGGATTGCGCTTAGTCGAAGTCAGCAACCTTGCCGAAGCACTAACTACGCTTTAACGTTTGAGTTCGCCCGCGCGATGCGAGCACGAATTGAGCCATAAAAGACTTAGACTCGTGGATAACCACACGTAGAAAGTAAGTCCGTGCCTACAAAAGAGTCTGTCGATCCCGACGCAAAACTTCGCTCTGTACTTGCCCAGATGGCACCAGGCACTGCACTACGTGACGGCCTGCAACGAATTCTGCGCGGTAGCACCGGTGCACTGATTGTTCTTGGCCAAGACAAAGTCATTTCCACCATCAGTAGCGGTGGCTTTAACGTCGATACCGAATTCACTGCAACGCGTTTGCGCGAGTTGGCAAAAATGGACGGCGCAGTTTTGTGTGATCGCGATGCGACTCGCATTCTCGAGGCAGCAGTTCAGCTACTCCCCGATCCTTCAATTCCAACCGACGAACAAGGCACGCGTCACCGCACGGCCGATCGCGTATCGCGTCAAACAGGTTTACCAGTCATCAGTGTGAGTAAGTCGATGAACATCATCGCGCTCTACATTGATGGCCGTCGTTATGTTCTCGAAGATGCCGCAGCAATTTTGTCGCGTGCAAACCAGGCACTCGCAACTCTCGAGCGTTATCGCTTGCGTCTTGATGAAGTAACGAACGCGCTTTCTGCTCTTGAGATCGAAGATCTAGTAACTGTTCGCGACGTCGCAATCGTTGCGCAGCGTTACGAAATGGTTCGTCGCATTGCTGCGGAAGTTACCGACTACTTGGTTGAACTTGGAACTGATGGTCGCTTGCTGTCGCTTCAACTCGAAGAGTTCGTTGCCGACACAGCCGAAGGTCAGCGCCTCGTAGTCCGCGACTACGTTTCAGGAACAAGCAAGCGCCCGAAGTCACCTGAACCAATCTTGGACGCCCTGGCAAACCTTGATTCTGCAGGACTTTTGGACCTTGGCAGCATTGCGATGGCACTTGGAATGCCAGGTGATGTTGAGTCTTTGGACAGTCCAGTTCGTCCGCGTGGTTACCGAATCTTGCATCGCATTCCACGATTGCCAGATGCAGTTATCGCTAACTTGATCGCACACTTTGGCACGTTGCAGAAAATTCTCGCAGCCAGTGTCGAAGACTTGCGTGATGTTGAAAGCGTCGGCGAAGCACGTGCACGTCACATTCGCGAGAACTTGTCACGCATTGCTGAATCCAGCTTGATGGAACGTTTCGCTTAGTTCGCGCTTTTAAAATTCACCAACGTTAATTCACGAAGTTGTCGAGCTAGTTCGTAATTACAAAACGAGCGCCGTCACTATTGACGCGACCATTGCGGGCGTGACCCCAGTAGGCACCTGGCTTTGCCGTTGAAAGAATCTTGCATCCCTTAGAGGACAACTTTCCATCCCAGACCACATCGACCGACCACGTTTGTCCAGGTGCGAGTTCAACAATGTCTTTCGCGGTACTCGGGTTGCAATGATCTGTTGACCAGATGAGCGCTGGGCCGCTGATGACCGTGACTTCATTTGCGCCGCTGCCGAGGTCACGCTTGCATGCTTTAGACGACGTGTTCTTCACTTTCATCGTGAGGTGAAGTCCGACGCCAACTTTTGTTGTCTTGCGATCAATAGCGACGCTGACCTGAGTGTCAGCATCAGAACATTCGCCGTCTCTTGCAGGTTCGGTTGGTGTTGGAGTTTGAGAGTCAGCAATCGTTGGCATTTCAGATACTGAAGGGGTTGCCTTGGCAGATACCGCCGATTTTGATGGAGCTGGCGATGCAGCCGCGGTCTTCGATGATTGCGAAGGTGCGGGTAGCGCAGCTTTATCGTCGCCACCGCCGCTAACAAGTTTGAAAATCGCAAACAGAGTTACCAAGAGCGCCAAGCCAAAAACAATTCGGCGGCGCCAATACACCTCGGCTGGCTCTGGGCCAACTGGATGGGTTACTCCGGACACACATTCACGCTAAGGGCAAAGCGCACAATAGGCACGTAACTAGGCGCCGAACTGCTATTCGTGTCACGATTACCCCGTGGGAATTCAGGAGCAACTCATTGCTTGGTACGAGCAGAATGCCCGCACATTACCTTGGCGAAAATCCCGAATCTCGAGCTACCAAATTCTGGTCAGCGAAATTATGTTGCAGCAAACGCCAGCGGCTCGAGTGGCACCGCAATGGCAGGCCTGGATTAAGCGATGGCCAAATGCCGCAAGTTTGGCAAATGCAACGCCGGCGGAAGTCATTCGTCAATGGGATCGACTGGGCTATCCCAATCGAGCATTGCGTCTACATCAAACTGCCAAAGAACTCGTCGCCAAGCACAACGGGAAGTTACCAAGCACTTACGACGAGTTGATCGCACTGCCTGGAATTGGTGATTACACGGCGGCGGCAATTATTGCATTCGCGCACAATAAACGGTCCGTTGTTTTGGACACCAACATTCGTCGCGTGATTTCGCGTGTGTGGCATGGTGTTGAGCGACCTGGAACAAGTGTGAGTTCTGGTGAACGACAATTCGCAGAATCACTTGTTCCACTCGCTGACGAAAGCGCGGCGAAATGGTCTATCGCGATCATGGAATTCGGTGCGTTGGTATGTACTGCGCGCGATCCGCAATGTTCCGCCTGCCCTATCGCCAACACATGCAATTGGCGGATTGCTGGATTCCCAGCGAGCGACATCAAACCAAAGACCCAAAAGTTTGAAGGCACTGATCGGCAAGTGCGTGGGCAGATTATGAAATTGCTGAAGGACTCCGCCAGCTCGTTACCGAAATCAACATTGGCGGAAGTGACTTCGGATACTCAACAATTCGAACGTGCACTGCACTCGCTCGTTATCGACGGGCTTGTTGATGTGACCAAGAACGGTCGCTTTCAGTTACCCAAGTGACATGCCGTAATACGATTACTGCAAGCGACGAAGGACAATTAAATGACAGCCAAAAGTGCACCTCTTGCCGGAGTTGTCGTCGTTTCCATCGAACAGGCTGTATCTGCGGCATACGCCAGTCGACATTTGGCTGAACTCGGCGCAACCGTCATAAAAATCGAGCGACCCGAAGGCGATTTTGCTCGCGACTACGACAGCATCGTGCATGGCGAAGCTACCTTTTTTGTATGGGCTAATCGCGGAAAACACAGTGTTGTGCTCAACCTCAAAGATGCCGACGACTTGGCAAAGTTCCACGCACTCGTAAAAGGTGCGGATGTGGTCATTCAAAATCTCGCGCCAGGTGCTGCAGCTCGAATGGGCATCGATGGCCCAACACTTCGCGAAACTAATCCATCGCTCATTACTTGTGAAATTTCAGGTTACGGTTCCGATGGGCCACGTAGTTCAGATCGCGCCTACGACCTAGCCATTCAAGCCGAGGCTGGACTCTTCTCCGTGACTGGCAGTGACGAAATGTCCAAGGTTGGAATTTCTGTAGCGGACATTTCGGCGGGCATGTATTCGCTGTCTTCGATTTTGGCGGCATTGTTCCGAAGGGAACAAACGGGCGAAGGTGCGAACATCGAAGTTGCGATGCTCGACGTAGTTACCGAATGGGTGGCGCCTGCGATGTATGGCGCGGTGTATTCCGGATCGCAGCCTGCACGAACTGGACGACGCCATCACGGTATTGCGCCATACGGAACCTACTCGCTCAATGACGGTTCAACGATTTTGATTGCTGTGCAGAACGATCGTGAATGGCAACGGCTTGCCAGTTTGGTCCTCAATGATCCAGCACTTGCAACTGATGTTGAACTGGCGACAAATGCTGGGCGTATTAAGAATGTTGAACGTCTGGAAATCGCCATGAATCATATTTTGAGTCAGCGTGATGCAACGATGATTCGTGAATTGTTAGCCAAGCATGAAATTACTTCAGCCAACGTCAACGATTTGCAAGGCGTTTGGGAGCACGAACAATTGCGAGCACGCGATCGCTTCGAAAAGATTGACATTCCCGGTGGATCAGCTGAAGTGTTGAAATCGCCGTTCAATATCAGCAACTGGGACAACGAGACACTCGGTGTACCTGCACTCAATCAACATGACGCCGAAATAATCGACGCCGTCATCCAACGCGGACGAGATCACACTTAGTTAATGTCGTCACGAACGTTTCAAGCGAATCCATCGAAGTACTAAAAACGCGTTCAAAATCAGCAACTGGGACAACGAAACCATCGGCGTACCGGCGCTGAATCAACATGATGTTGAAATTATCGACGCCGTCATCCAACGCGACATGGAACTCTAGTAGGACTTCGGTAGTCCGAGCACATGGTTTGCGACGTGTGCCAAAACTAGGTTGTTATTAATTGGCGCAACTTTATAGAGGCGAGTTTCGCGGAACTTTCGTTCGATGTCGTACTCGGTAGCAAAGCCATAACCGCCGAAAGTATCAATGGCCGCATTACCTGCAGCCCATGATGCTTCGGCCGCCAAATACTTGGATTGATTCGCCTGCGCACCACAATCTTCGCGTCGGTCATAGCGGGCTGCCGCGTCAAAGCGAACGAGGTCAGCAGCTCGAAGTTGCATGTAAGCCGCAGCTAGTGGGAATTGAACACCTTGATTCTTTCCAATTGGGTTGCCAAACAACTCACGGGAATTGGCATAAGCCACGGCGCGGTCAAGGAAGAAACGGCCATCACCGATGCATTCGGCACTAATCAAAATACGTTCAGCGTTCATGCCGTCCAAGATGTATTTGAATCCAGCGCCCTCTTCACCAATGAGTGAATCCTCGGGGATGATGACATCTTCGAAAAAAACTTCAGTGGTGTTGTGGTTCATCATGGTCTTAATTGGCTTGATAGTTAAGCCAGGAACATTACGCATGTCGAAAATGAATACCGACATTCCAGCCGATGGCTTTGCGGCTTCATCAAATGGCGTGGTGCGGGCAAGGAGAATCATCAAGTCCGAGTGCAGCGCTCGCGAGGTCCAAATCTTTTGACCATTGATCTTCCAGCCTTCGGCAACGCGTTCGGCACGGGTGCGGATCTTGGTGGTTTCTGAACCAGCATCAGGTTCGGTGACACCGAATGCTTGAAGTCGAAGTTCACCGGCGGCAATCTTCGGCAAATACTTTTGCTTTTGAGCTTCGCTGCCGTGGCGAAGTAACGTGCCCATGACATACATCTGGGCGTGGCACGCACTGGGATTTCCACCTGAGGCCGAAATTTCTTCGAGCACAATCGATGCTTCGGTAAGCGTTGCTCCGCCGCCGCCGTATTCCTCGGGAATGAGGACCGACAGCCAACCATTCTTGGTTAGAGTTTCAACGAATTCAGTTGGGTATCCGTCTGGTTCGAGGCTTTGCCAATACGAACCGGGGTAATCAGCACACAGGGCGGCGACTGCTTCGCGTAAATCAGCATGAGTTTCGTCGGTGCGCAGATCCATGGTTACCTCGTCAGAGTTGCAGTTATTGCGCCAACGGGCTGTCCGCCGCCAAGCACATCAATTGAAATTTGCTTCGTGATGATGTCGGCTTCGACACTCATGATGTCGCGCAGAATCGTTGCGCCGGCAACAATGCGAGCTCGGTCAGCGCCATCATCAATCTTGAGCGCAAGAGCGCGGCCATCCGGCAGACCGATGCCATAAACAGCCTCGGCGCCGATTTTCGCAAGTAGTCCTGGGACACCCTTCATCAACTGGAAGTCATCGCGACGTGTGCCTGATTCATATTCAGGGAACTCTCGAATCGCGTTTGCAATCTTGAGTTGGTCGACATCAGCCTTTGGTCCAGCGAACCGGGAGAAAGAACGAGCAAGGCCAGTCAGCGAGGTCGACATCAGCGGTGCACCACAACCGTCAATACCGATGTGTTGCACCGCTTCGCCAGTGCATTCTTCAACAACACTCTTGCAGGCTTGCTGTAACGGGTGATCTAGCTCTAAATAAGTCGCGGTATCCCAACCATTGAGCACACACGTAAACAACATCGCGGCATGCTTGCCACTGCAATTCATGTGAAGTCGCGTCTTCTCGAGTCCTTGAGCAAGAAGTGAGTCTTTTTCAACTTCGTCCAATGGAAAATCTGGTGGGCATTGCAGAGTGTCAACATCCATGTTGGCGGCATTCAAGATGTCATGCACGCCATCAATGTGGAATTGCTCTCCGCTGTGTGATGCGCACGCGAGCGACAACAATTTGCCGTTCAATGGCACACCTGCACGAACCATCGCAAGGCCTTGCATCAACTTGTTGCATGAGCGCGGAAAAATCTGTGAATCCACATCACCCATAGACCACGTGACTTGGCCGTCGGAATCAATGACGACAGCACTGCCGTGATGAACGCCTTCGACGAAGCCGTTACGGACGAGTTGAGCAATTGGAATTGACACGCCTCTATCGTGGCAGACCTGCCCTGCATTTCCTAGCCAGAAGTACTACCAGCAGAATGTGAGAATGCGTGCAGTTTTACAGCGAGTTGATGGTGCTAGTTGTGTCGTAGAAGGCCAGGTCACAGGGGCTTTTGAAGGTCCAGGGCTCATGGTTCTTGTCGGCGTTCATGTGGATGACACCGATGACAAATGCGCAGTTTTGGCGGACAAGATTTGGAAGATTCGAATCTTTGATTCGGCCACACTTCTTGATCGTGGTTTGACCGTGAACTCGGAAAGTGTCGAAGTTGCTGCCGCAGATGCCAATCTGCCGATTCTCGTGATTAGCCAGTTCACTTTGCATGCCGATACATCAAAAGGTCGTCGACCAACGTGGTTGCAAGCTGCCCGTGGTGACAAGGCCGAGCCGATGGTTGATGCCGTAGTTGCAGAGCTTCGCAAGTTAGGTGCTCATGTTGAAACCGGAAAGTTCGGAGCTGACATGCGCATCACGCAAACCAATGACGGCCCAACGACAATCGTGTTGGACGTTTAGGCACGTCTTGATCTTTAATCGAATATATCAGTTGGGTCTTGGAATCTTCATCTCGACCAAGATTGTTGTATGAATTGAACGGCCGTGACGCCAAGGCTTATTCAACGATTGGTGTTTGCGATGCGCTCACACCGTCAATGGTGAACACCACGTCGGTTGGCACGCTCCGTTTCACAACGGCAAGACCTAACGGACCATGTTCATAGTCTTGAACAATCGATGTCAGACGACCAACAACTTTGCCATCCAGTTCAATTTCTGAACCAACAGCCGGCAAGTCATTTGTTGACCCATCAATCTCGAGCTGAACAAGTCGACGCGGTGGCTTGCCGAGGTTGTAAACACGAGCAACAGTTTCTTGACCGCGGTAACAGCCTTTATTGAGATGCACGGCCGCGGAAATCAAACCAAGTTCATGCGGAATTGTTTTGTGGTCAGTCTCGAAATTCAAACGCGGGACCCCAGCACGAATGCGAGCGGCTTCCCACGCCCATGTGCCAACGAGCGGTTGTTCAGCAAGAACGCCAGCAAGTTGTTCACGCGGAACGATGAACTCGGTAACTCGCCAGGCTTCAGGACGTTTAGCAACATAGCGATCAGTTACGCTTCCATCCGCTGTAAATACCGCAGGTGAATGCCACGTTGGAAAACGGTCGTCAGTGACATGACCCGAAGCACCAACCACAGCAAACTGATCCGAAACGTTCTCAACCTCGACGCGCAACATAAAACGCATCTTGTCGAGATATGCAGTCAGCGACTCTGCAGTACCCGGCTCAACAATGAGCCACACAGCATCTTCAAAATTAGCGATGTGTAAGTCGTGTTCAATGTGACCATGCGGCGACAAAATAAGTGACTGCGTCGAAGCAACATCAGCAACGATTTCCTGCGTTAACAACGAATGCAACCACGTATGTCGATCAGCGCCGGTGACCCGAACGATTCCCTTGTGTGACAAATCCACACGCACATCGCCCATTGACATCGCGCGTTGCTCTTTGAGCGGTTCGCCGTAATGCCATGGCACACCAGCATCAATGTGGGTGTCGTCCATGTGTGGGGTTGCAGTCACGTCTTTATTGTCTCGCACAATCACACATCGCGAACGCAATGTTCGCTGGCAAGTGAATTAGAGCAGTTTCATGCGGCCAATGCAGGTGGCGCACTGACCATGAACGGAAACGTGAGCGACGTCGGTTTCAAAACCAACCTTGTCGCGAAGTAGTTCAACGAAAACCGAAGCATCTTCGGCAGGGATGGACTGAATCTGGCCGCAGGTGTCGCAGACCAAGTGAATGTGAACATCCGTATCAACCGAATGATACGTCGGAGCGCCATGACCAATGTGTGCGTGGGTAACAAGGCCAACTTGTTCAAGGACTTCGAGCGTGCGGTAAATCGTCGACAGGTTCACAGCGCC
>JALQVI010000004.1 GCA_023260395.1 Candidatus Nanopelagicales bacterium | reverse complement strand
GAGACAGTTTGGTCCCTATCTGCCGTGGGTGTTCGAAGCTTGAGAGGATCTGTCCCTAGTACGAGAGGACCGGGATGGACATACCTCTGGTGGACCTGTCATGGCGCCAGCTGTGCAGCAGGGTAGCTAAGTATGGAACGGATAACCGCTGAAAGCATCTAAGCGGGAAGCCGGTTTCAAGATGAGGACTCTCACTGGGTAACCAGGTAAGACCCCCAGTAGATGACTGGGTTGATAGGCCGGAGGTGGAAGTGCAGCAATGTATGGAGCTGACCGGTACTAATAGGTCGAGGACTTACCTCAATCTTCACTTTATGTGAAGGGATTCTTTCTTTAAGATTTTCGCGTCCACTGTGCGGTTCCCGATTTACGGTCGGGAACTAAACGCAAGATCACCTCGTGTGGTCAGCGCTAACAACTAAATAGTTGATTGTTCGTACGTAACTCGAAAGAGTTTCGGCGACCATGGCGAAGGGGAAACGCCCGGCTCCATTCCGAACCCGGAAGCTAAGCCCTTCAGCGCCGATGGTACTGCACTTGTGAAGGTGTGGGAGAGTAGGACGTCGCCGGACAATTATTCAAAAATGGGTCACCTTCGGGTGGCCCATTTTTGCGTTCTGGCTGAGATTGCCATTCTTGCTTCCCTTGATTCTTGTTTTAGTTGTTTAGTCTTAGTGAAGTTGTTAAGTGAAGAGAGACATGATGTTCGTTAAGAAGATTGCATTTCGTGCGGTCGCAGTAGTTGCTTTGATAGCTTCGGCCTTAGTGTCGACTAGCACTTCAAGTGTGGCTGCTCCCGTGATTACGAATTTGTCCACACCGGAATTCATTTCAGTTGGGGAGGGATCAAACTTCACGCTGGCTGCTATTGAATTAACCACAAGTGCGAAGTTTGCAACTGTGACGTTGCAGCTGAGCTACTCAAATTCTGGGCATTTTTCTCAAGTAGCGACAGTGGATAGTGGAACTGCTCCAATTATTAACAACAGATATGGAACATATTCGGTTACTGGGTCAATTGCGGACGTTAACGCGCTGCTTTCTGGTGTGCTCTTCACCGCATCTGCTGAAATGTATGCAAGTTTCACGATAGAAACGTTCATCACCCTCAACACGGGGGCTACTTTTACCGGAGTCAAACCTGTGTATGTAGATAGCGGTCATTCTCCGTTAATCACAAACATCGACAGTGAAGAATTTTATCAAGTAGGTGTTAAGCACCGAATGAAACCGATCGTGCTGAACGGTGAGCTAACCTGGCCTGCGTCAGTGCAATTAAGTCTTTCGGATCCAATACTTGGATCATTTTCAGCCTCCTACACTTCCTTAGGTGCAGCGCTTTCACCAATCGGTGCAGGTCAATGGATTGTTTTTGGAACCGTCGAACAGGTGAATCGAACATTAAAAGATTTGTACTTCTTTCCTGAGGCTTCCGGTGGGGGAAGTCTGTCAATCGATGTCTCTTTGTCGGGGCAAGGATGGTCGGGAAGTCGCACTCTAAACGAGTCAGTTGTTTCGCAGTGTGTGGCCGGAACGTATTCCGTTACAGGGGACGATTCGGTGAGTCCATGTTTAGAAACACCTGCTGGTTTCTTTACGAGCGAGGAAGGGGCCACTTTGCCGGTGGCCTGTCCTGCGGGAACTTTTTCAACGCCCCCTAATCCAACGGGATGCACTCAAGTGCCTATGGGAACTTACAGCGGTGAAGCTAGTGGAAGCTATCACCAGTGCATTGCTGGACCGGTGACTCGCGGAATTGGATCAACTTCGGAATTTGATTGTGTGTCGACCTCTTCGATTAATGCGTCAATTATTCCTTGGAAAACAGGTGGGACGTATTTACCAGATTCAAATTTCGGCGTGGTAATTCCTGTTCAATCTCAAGCGAATTCTCTGCAGATGACATTAATGAAAGTGAGTGGAAGTTCAATAGGTGCAACTCGAACTATTGTCTTTCGTAACAGCGGCGCTCCAGGGATTGTCACTAATTCCCGCCATTATTACCTCAATGTCCTTGGTGACGGGCTTGGTAATGGCTATGTAATCTCACCGAACTTCTGGTACCTCATTCAGCAAGTCAATGACTCTGGAACTATGTGGCAGTCTGGTGGGTCCAGTTTGGATCGCGAAGGTAGATACTTCGTGACGGTTTCATATGTGAATCCGGATGGGCAAACTGTCTCCTCCGATGGCATTTACATCTACCTTGGAGCAGCAGGTGCTTGCGGCTATGGACAGTACGTTGTGCAGGATCTCGTAAGTGAACGATGGGGTGCTTACCAATTTCAACGCGGAGTTAATTGCGTTAATGCCACTAAGGGTTACATTGCCAACAACGGAACGCGCACAGCTTGCGCAACCGGAACGTACTCAGCTGATGAGCGAGCAACTGAATGTACTTTGGCTAGTGCTGGGAATTTTGTCCCCTCTGAAGCGAGTTCGTACCAAATTGCGTGCGTTGCAGGGACTTATCAAACTCTTACCGGGCAAAGTTCATGCGATGCGGTACCGACAGGAACATTCGCTAATGGACCAGGTCAGTCTTCTGTGACCGAATGTTTGGCAGGCACCTACCAGTCGATTGAAGGTTTTAGAGGAAGTAGTTGCACTCCTGCATCGCCGGGATATTTTGTGTCCGGTCCTCGTGCAAGCTCGCAAGAACCTTGTGCGACTGGCACTTATCAAACTCTTTCCGGTCAGAGTACTTGCAGTTCTGTTCCTCGTGGAACTTTCGCTACTGGTTCTGGCCAATCTTCAGTAACTGAATGTTCGGCTGGCACGTATCAATCGGTTGAAGGATTCAGCGGCACTCAGTGCACTCCTGCAGATCCTGGTCACTATGTTGCAGGACCGAGAGCAGGTTCACAGGAAAGTTGTGTTGTTGGCACCTTTCAATCTCTTTCCGGGCAAAGTTCTTGCACAATTGCTTCAAGTGGTTTCTATGTCGATTCAGTTGGAGCCACGTCGCAAACTGCTTGTCCGGTGAACTTCACAAGTACGTTGGGTGCAACTAGCCGGGCAGCATGCAAAGCAATGGGATGCATCATCGCAAAAAGCAAATCTGCAACTGCCGCGTGCTTATTGACGCCGATGAATGTGACACCTGCGAAAACGTCAACTGTATCTTTTCAGGTCACGTCTTCTGGCTCAGCTAAGTGCGCGCTTGTAAAGGGCGTTGTGGTGCCAAAACAAGCCGGAACCTGTTCGGTCAAAGTCACTGTGAAACCTAAGGTTGGGCCAAAAATCGACTATGTAGCAACGATTTACGCGACGTAAGTTGAAATCGTATCAACACATATTTTGTGAACGTAGCTCGAATTACGGCGCAAAATAAAAGCTTTCGGGGGGAATTTGCCCTGAAGTCCTGGCTAGTGCAAACTAGAAGAACAATTCAATAGCGGTCACTCATGCCAGCGCCCATATGTGCGGCTCAATGTAAAGAGGAATGTCTTATGGCATCAAATAGTTCCAATTCCCGTTCATCAGGACGTCCAAGTTCTGGTCGACCAAGTAGTGGCCGCGCATCTTCAGGTTCTTCTCGTTCATCGTCCGGTGGTTCACGTGGTGGCTCTGATCGTCCGCGTTCGGGTGAAGGTCGCCCAAGTGCTGGCCGTCCCACAGTAAGTGGCTCTGGCCGTTCCGGTCGTCCATCCTCGTCACGTCCAAGTTCAGGCGAGCGTAGCTACGGCAGTCGCCCATCCACAGGAAGTGGTTATGGACGTACATCGCGCCCAGATGGCGAGCGCTCATACGGTGACCGCGATTCTCGCGGTGGCTCGAGTTATCGTCCACGTTCGGATCGTCCGCGTACTGAGCGTTCGGGTGAGCGCAGCTATGGCTCGCGTGATTCACGTGGTGGATCGAATGATCGTCCACGATCGTATGGTGATCGTGACCCTCGCGGTGGTTCGGATCGTCCGCGCTCTGAGCGTTCAGGTGAGCGTAGTTACGGGTCGCGTGATTCCCGCGGTGGTACAGACCGTCCTCGCACTGAGCGTTCGGATGATCGTCAGCGTTCTTATGGTGACCGTGATTCTCGTGGCGGTTCAGATCGTCCACGTTCAGATCGTCCGCGTGCTGATCGTTCAGGTGAACGTAGTTACGGCTCTCGTGACTCGCGTGGTGGATCAAGTGATCGACCACGTTCGTACGGTGACCGCGATTCCCGCGGTGGTTCAGACCGTCCAACAACGGGTCGAAATCGTCGCGAGAATCCATTTTCCGGTGACCGCCCACAAGCAAGCGAAGATCGCCGTTCTTCGACTCGTGGCGGCCGTCCTGATCGTCCTTCGCGCGAAGGCCGCGGTGGTGGACGTTACGAAGAACGCGGTGGCCGACCTGACCGTGCCGGCGGTCGTTACAACGATCGCGACGAGCGCGCACCACGTGCACCGCGCGGCGAAAAGCGCGTCAATGTCCAAGATCCGATCATTCCTGATCACATCACGGGCAATGAACTTCCGCGCGCCGTGCGAAATGAACTTCGTACATTGCCAGATGGTTTAGCGCTTCGCGTCGCACGACATTTGGTTGCATCCGGCGAGATGATGGACATCAACCCTGAACTTGCTTGGGAACATGCCAAGGCTGCTTTGAACAAAGCCTCCCGTGTGGGCATCGTTCGCGAAGCCGCAGCAGAAGCTGCTTACCACGCAGGTCACTTTGCTGAAGCGTTGACCGAATTCCGTGCTGCTCGTCGTATGCGCGGCATCAAGGAATACTGGCCATTGATGGCGGACTGCGAACGTGCCCTTGGTCGTCCTAAGAAAGCAATCGAAATGGCTGGCGATCCATTGGTTGCATCACTTGATCGCGGTACACGTGTAGAAATGCGCATTGTTGCTGCTGGCGCACGTTCTGACCTTGGTCAGTGGGAAGCTGCTTTGGCAACCTTGCAGTGTCCTGAATTGAGCACTTCAACACACGAACCTTGGGCAGCGCGAATTCGCTATGCGTATGCCGATGTACTGGCAAACATGGGCCATAATGCGGAAGCTATTGAATGGTTCCATCGCGCAGCTGCCGTTGATCCAGAGCAACTAACTGATGCAGATGCCCGCATTAAGGAACTCGAAGGATCTGGCTACGACGTTTTCGAAGGTCAAGATCAGGTTTTGGAATACGAAGATCTCGAAGACGACGAATACGAAGATTAATCCACAATCGAATTAGTCCACTGACCGCATACATAATCTGTGTGCGGTCAGTTCTTTTTGACACAGTGCATCTCTCTACTAATTTCGAGGAGTTCACATGTCAGAAGAATTTTCAGAGTGGGTAAATTCGGTTCATCTTGTTGGGCGAGTAACGTCCGCTGCCGAGGATATCGAGTTACCCAGCGAAACCATACTTACGCGGTTTCGAATCGTTATCCCACGTGCAAAGCCAACGACCAAAACAACTGTAGACACTATTGATTTGATTGCGATGAAAGCTGGGTTGCAGCGAAAAGCTCGCTCTCTTGTTCCCGGCGACATTGTGGAAGTTCAAGGCGAAATGCGACGACGGTTTTGGAAAGCAGGCACATCGGTAGCTAGTCGTGTCGAGGTGGAAATTTCTTCGCTGTCAAAACTATGACGCGAAGTGACTTAGGTGCCGAGTCAATGGCAATCTAGAGGTATGGCACCTTTGCAGCAATCAAGCGAAGTATTGGCGAGCGTTTATGACGCTGCATTGTTTGACCTTGATGGCGTGATTTATGTAGGTCAAGATTCAGTACCTGGTGTTGTTCCAGCGATTAATAGTTTGCACGACAAGTTCGGGATGACCCTCACTTACGTCACAAACAATGCGTCTCGATCACCGTCATCGGTAGCCGACCATTTGAGAGAACTTGGACTGGATGCCCGTGCCGAGGATGTCGTCACATCTGCTCAAGCCGGCGCGGCAGTGTTGGCAACCTTGGTTCCACAGGGAAGTTCAATCTTCGTACTTGGAAGCCGTGACCTTATGGCCGAGGTCGAATTAGTTGGGTTGGTGCCTTCCCAAGATGTTGAGGCTACACACGCGGGAGTCATCGAGGGCTATTGGCCCGACATGCCGTGGCGAATGTTGTCGCAAGCGAGTCATGTTTTGAGTTCAGGTGTTCCTTGGGTTGCCACCAACATGGACATCACTATTCCTACGCAGTGGGGTATGGCACCAGGTAATGGGGCAATGGTTAATGCTTTAGCCGCATCTGTTGGACGCCGACCTACAGCAGTTGCGGGTAAACCGGAAGTTCCGTTGATGCAACAATCAATTGATCGAGCACAGGCAAAGCGACCGCTAGTTATCGGAGACCGGCTCGATACTGACATCCAAGGCGCCGTGAATGTTGGGATCGACAGCCTCTTAGTTTTTTCCGGTGTCACGACTGTTACGGATTTGCTGAATGCTCCGCATGACCTACGTCCGACCTACATTTCATGGGATGCCACAGGATTGGCCGACGAACACCCAGCTGTTTCACTTGTTGGCGAACAGGCACAGTTGAATGAATGGCACTTTGATGGTGGGCAATTGATTGGCCAAGGTGACAATTTAGACGCCATCCGAATCATGCTGGTGGCCGCATGGAATGGCTTGTGCACAGTGGATGAAGCAACCACTCAACTTTCGAAACGTGGCATTGCCGTAGGCTAGAGGCAACGAAAGGCGACACAATGAGCGAATTTATTTCCGAATTAGGCGAGGGCGCCACTGTAGGCTCGGACTCTGTCGATTTCGTTGAAACTCAAGAAGAAGATGTTGTCAACGACCGTGATGATTTCATCGACGCGCTGTCGGATGACCAACACGCCCAAACGGATTCAAGTGACGACGAATCAGAAGATTCTGATAATGAATTTGACGACGAAGACGAAGACGACGACGAAGAATTTGAAGCTGCTCCGGTAAATGTCATCGCGGATGAAGACGATAACGACATTTTTGAAGAAGATGAATTTGCAGAAGATGAAGGCGAAATCTATTTTGATGAGTCGCAAGATTCTTCAAATGATTTTGATCCAAGCGCTCCAACAGTTGTGATGATGTCCCTGCCGGTAACCGGTGAGCCACGAGTCGATGATGCAATTGCGCGTCTTGCTGATCTTTCATCGATGCCCGTAGACGAGCACGTAGCTGTTTTTGAAGACGTTCAGCGTCGTTTGCATGACACGCTGGCTGATTTATCAGGCCAGTGACCCGTCGCCGGCTTGATGTCGAGTTAGTGCGTCGGCACTTAGCTCGTAGTCGTGAGCACGCCCAGACTTTAATTGATTCAGGTCAAGTCAAAGTTGCTGGAATCTTGGCAACGAAATCTGCAACGCAAGTAGATGAAAATGCTGCCATCAAGGTGCTTGTCGATGTTCAAGATGATTACGTTTCACGAGGTGCACATAAATTAATCGGCGCGTTAGATAAATTCGGTTTAGACGTTTCAGGGTTGACTGCGTTAGATGCTGGAGCATCCACGGGTGGATTCAGTGACGTCTTACTGCGACGAGGTATCGCAAAGATTTACTGTGTGGATGTTGGCTACGGACAGTTGGCGTGGAAAGTCAGTCAAGATCCCAAAGTAGTTGTACATGACCGCACCAACGTTCGACATTTGGTTCCAGAAACGATTGGTGAGCAAGTCGATTTAATCGTGGCTGATTTATCGTTTATTTCACTCGAGACCGTCTTGCCTGCATTAGAGAAGATGTTGAAACCAAGCGGTCAGGCTCTACTTATGGTCAAACCGCAGTTTGAAGTTGGTCGAGAACTGCTTGGTTCTGGGGGAGTTGTGGATTCTCCAGAGCAGCGAATCGATGCAGTCAATAAGATTGCCAAAAGTGCCTTTTCGCTTGGTTTGGGAACCCGCGGTGTCACCGCAAGTCCGCTTCCAGGCCCAAGTGGAAATGTTGAATATTTTTTGTGGCTTGCTCGTAATGCGCCGGCCGCAAAACTCGAAGACATCGTTCACGCCGTACAGGAAGGTCCGCAATGAGCCGCAAAGTGCTTTTCGTTGTTCATGCTGGTCGTCAACGTGCGCTTGAAGTTTCCCGCGAAGCTGCCACGGGCTTGTTGGCTAATGGCATCTTGGTCTTTTGTGCAGATGATGATGCACAATTAATCGGTTTGGATGGCATCCAAGGCGCGACAAACGCCGAAGGCTGCGAGTTGGTCATAGTCTTTGGCGGCGATGGAACGATACTTCGAGCAATCGAAATCGCGCGCGAACACGATGTTCCTGTTTTAGGTGTAAATCTTGGCCACGTTGGCTTTCTGGCTGAAGCCGAGCCAGAAGACATTGCATCTGTTATTGCTGCAGTTACTGCGTCTGACCTTGTCGTTGAAGAGCGAACCTCGCTCGTTGTGACGACAACTTCGCCTGACGGTGATGTCTGGTCGACTTGGGCGCTCAACGAAGTGGCAATCGAAAAACACCAGCGCGAGCGCATGGCTGAAATTATGGTTTCGATTGACGATCGTCCTTTGTCGCGATGGTCGTGTGACGGTTTGTTGTGTGCAACCCCAACTGGTTCGACGGCATACGCATTCAGTGCTGGCGGACCGGTTGTTTGGCCAGAAGTTGATGCCTTGCTTGTCGTGCCGATTAGTGCGCACGCATTGTTTGCACGACCCCTAGTGGTGTCACCAACGTCAACAATCAATGTTGGAATTGAGAACGGTCCAGTTGTAGTTTGTGCAGACGGCCGTCGTTCGACCGAGGTAGCTGCGGGCGGTACAGTTCGCGTGCAGCGTGACTCCAAATCGGTGAAGCTTGCTCGTGTCCATAGCACGCCATTCACTGAACGCCTTGTTGCGAAATTTGAATTGCCCGTGCGCGGCTGGCGCAGTTCTTAAGGTGGCACGGTGTTAGAGCAAGTTCGCCTGAAGAATTTTGGCGTCATTAGCGAAGCGACTCTCGATTTATCACCAGGGCTCAATGTGCTGACTGGTGAAACTGGCGCTGGTAAGACCATGATTTTTCGTGGGCTTGGAGTTCTATTTGGCGGTAAAGCCGACGCTTCTGTGATCAGCACCGGTTGCCACCAAGCTGTTGTTGAAGTTGATCTCGTCGTGCCCGACGATATTGGAGCAAGACTCACGGAATCCGGCGCTGTTCTCGATGATGGAAATGTCGCGATTGTTTCCAGGCAAATCAACGACACAGGTAGGAGTCGCTCGTTCATCGGTGGCGCATCTGTCCCAACAACAGTCGTTACTGAATTAGGCGCAGACCTGGTCGCTGTACATGGCCAAAGCCAACAGTTGTCGCTGACTAAAAGTGCCCAACAGCGTTTAATTCTGGATCGTTTCAGTGGAAACCAAGACGTTTTGGCTGAGTATCAAAGAATTTGGGAAGCTCGTATCGCAATAGAACGTCGAATTGATTTACTCACTACTGACGCTCATGCAAGGGAAGTTGAGCTTGAAAAGATTTCAAGAGTCATTGCGCAGTTTGATGAATTAAAGCCCCAAGCCGGCGAAGACCTCGCCTTGGACGAAGAGGCAAGCAAACTTACGAATGTTGAGGTGTTGTATAGCGCTTCAACGTCAGCTTTGGCCGCGCTAGCCGGTGACGATTCTGGCGATACTGGAGCAATGTTGGGTATTTCGCAGGCTCGCAAATCGCTTGAACGTGAAAAGCACCATGACTCGGAATTGGCCACTCTGGCTCAAAGGGTGCACGAGCTCGAAATCATTGCTTCGGATGTTGTCGCTGACATTTCTCATTACATTTCACGTGTCGATGCTTCTCCAGAACGATTGGCATTTGTGGAGTCTCGTCGCGCAGCACTTCGCCAAATCAGTCGTGAATTTGGCCAGGTAGATGATTTGATTTCGTGGGTTGAATCAGCACGGTTACGTTTCGATGAATTAAGTGGAGGCGATGATGCGGTTGCTCAACTTCGCGAGGAGCTCGCCTCATTAACTTCAACACTGGAAGTACAAGCTGCAAAATTAACCAAGCTTCGCACTAAGGCCGCAGAATCATTTTCTGCGAAAGTATCCGAAGAGCTCGAAGGTCTTGCGATGTCTGGCGCTCGAGTTGAATTTCGCATCGAGCCGACACAACTCGGCCCTTATGGCGCGGATGCTATTCAATTAGGTCTCATTAGTCGACCAAATGCACCGTGGGTGGCAATTAATAAAGGTGCCTCTGGAGGCGAGCTAAGCCGAATTATGTTGGCGGTTCAGGTTGTGTTGGCAGAGGCCGACCCAATTGAAACTTTCATTTTCGACGAGGTGGACGCCGGTGTCGGTGGCGCTGCCGCGGTTGAAGTTGGCCGCAGATTGGCACGATTGGCGCGCACCTCGCAGGTTGTAGTTGTTACTCATCTACCGCAAGTAGCGGCTTTTGCTGACACTCATCTGGTGGTCGCCCGCGGCGACCAGGAATCGGTTCACAACTCATCTGTTCACAAGGTTGCCGACTCAGATCGAGTAACTGAACTCGCCCGAATGCTTGCTGGTTTGGCTGATTCCGAGGCAGGTGCACAGTTGGCCAATGAGCTCCTGGACATCGCTGAAAAGGAGCGCCGCCACGCGGAATAGCGGGGCGGTGTGGGGCAGTGAGAACCTGCGCAGTTACGCTTGTATCCCGTGGGTAATCGGAAACATATTTTTGTCACGGGTGGCGTTGCTTCGTCTTTAGGCAAGGGCCTCACAGCTTCAAGTTTGGGCAATTTGCTCACTGCACGTGGACTTCGAGTCACGATGCAAAAGTTGGATCCGTATCTGAACGTTGATCCAGGAACGATGAATCCGTTTCAGCACGGGGAAGTGTTTGTAACGAATGATGGCGCCGAAACAGACCTCGACATCGGCCACTACGAACGCTTTCTCGATCGTGACCTTCATGGTTCAGCCAACGTAACCACTGGCCAGGTCTATTCCAGCGTCATCGCAAAAGAACGTCGCGGTGAATACCTCGGCGATACAGTTCAGGTCATCCCGCACATCACAAATGAAATTCGTTCACGTATCGCTGCTATGGCAGACGAAGATGTCGACGTAGTCATTACTGAAGTTGGTGGCACTGTTGGTGACATCGAGTCGCTTCCTTTCTTGGAATCGGTTCGCCAGGTTCGTCATGAACTTGGCCGTGACAATGTTTTCTACTTGCACGTTTCATTGCTGCCTTACATTGGGCCAAGTGGAGAACTCAAGACGAAGCCGACACAGCACTCCGTAGCCGCGCTTCGTAGTATCGGTATCCAGCCCGACGCAATTGTGTTGCGGGCTGACCGTCCAATCCCAGACGGCATTAAACGCAAGATTTCACTTATGTGTGACGTAGATGAAGAAGCTGTTGTGTCTGCCGTTGATGCGCCGAGTATTTACGACATTCCAAAGGTGCTGCACTCCGAAGGTCTTGACGCTTATGTGATTCGCCGCCTTGGTCTAACTGCCAACGACGTGAACTGGACCAAGTGGGATGACCTCTTGGAACGCGTTCATCATCCAAAGCATGATGTGACTGTTGCGCTTGTCGGAAAGTACATCGATCTACCTGATGCTTACTTGTCGGTCACCGAAGCATTGCGTTCTGGTGGTTTTGCCAATAACGCGCGCGTCAACATTCGTTGGATTGCATCTGATGACTGTGAAACTGAAGCCGGCGCTAAATCTGCGCTCGGTGATGTCGATGCCATTTGTGTTCCAGGCGGATTTGGCGTGCGTGGTATCGAAGGCAAGCTCGGTGCGTTGAAGTTCGCTCGTGAAAACAAGATCCCAACACTTGGTCTGTGTCTTGGCCTTCAGTGCATGGTGATCGAATATGCACGTAACGTAGCCGGCATTGAAGGTGCCAGCTCAACTGAATTTGATGACAATTCCAAGAATCCAGTCATCTCAACCATGGCAGAGCAAACAGACGTCGTATCAGGCGAACGTGACATGGGTGGAACGATGCGTCTGGGTCTGTATCCAGCAGCGTTGAAGTCGGGAAGTACTGCAGAGCGGGTCTATGGTGCGTCGACGATTGAAGAACGTCACCGTCATCGCTACGAAGTGAACAACTCATACCGACCACAACTCGAAGAAGCAGGTCTCGTGTTCTCGGGAACTTCGCCAGACAATCACTTGGTCGAGTTTGTTGAATTGCCGGCTGACGTGCATCCATACTTCATTGCAACGCAAGCGCATCCAGAATTGCGCAGCCGCCCAACACGTGCCCATCCGTTGTTTGCAGGATTAATCGAAGCAGCAATCGTTCGTCAAGCATGATTTCTGACCATATCTTCGAATCGGAAGTCACTTCACGTGACACTGTCTTTGAAGGTCGAGTCTGGAATGTTCGTCGAGACCATGTGAAGTTCGGCGATTCCGAATTTGATCGCGATTATGTTGTTCACACAGGCGCGGTTGGAATTATTGCAATTAATGAGCACGCTGAACTGTTGCTTATTGATCAGTATCGCCACCCAATGGGAAAGGTCATGTGGGAGCCGCCAGCTGGCCTTCTTGATGTGATGGGTGAGGATCCGCTCGATGCGGCTAAGCGTGAACTGCTTGAAGAAACGGGTTATGTTGCTTCAACATGGAATGTCTTAGTTGATTTTGCGAACTCGCCTGGCGGTTCAACTGAAGTTCTCCGCTGCTATCTAGCGCAGGGCCTTGAGGCACATCCTGATGGTCGTCCTGAGGCGACCGATGAAGAAGCATCTATGACTCCGCGATGGGTCGGTCTGCAGGATGTGCTTGACGGAATTTGGGGTGGGGAAGTTACCAACGTCCTTTTGGTAACTGGCGCACTTGCGTTGATTTCTGCGCTTGCAGATCCATCCGCTTTACGTCCTGCCGATGCGCCGTGGCCAGCGCGCGACCACTTATTGGCAACGGACCGAGTCCGTGGAACCTAGTTAAACCATTTCGATTTCCGGAGCTTCCACATGTACGTGGTCTATCCGCTGCGAGCCGACTCCGGCTAACACGACAAGCGACACACCAATGAGCTGAAGCGCAGATGCTTGTTGGTGCAAGATGATTAATCCCAACAGAGTTCCGAATGCAGGCTCGACCGACATCAATGTTCCAAACGCAGATTCTGACATGTGGCGAAGTGAAATGAGTTCTAGTGCGAACGGCAAGACTGGTAGCAACAATGCCAAGAAAAATGCCTGTCCAACTAGCGCCAGTTTGAAGTGAGGTACCACGGCTGCAACTCCAAAGGCTGCCGAAGTGATTGCTGCAATAGGAATTGTTAAGGCGAGTCCAGTGAGTCCGTCATAGGCATCACCAATTCGTGCTGTTAACACGATGTAAGTTCCCCAACCAAAGGCAGCCGCAGCGGCAAAAACAATGCCGAGCACATTCACTTCACCCAACCACGGTCGAGTCATCATGAGTACGCCTGCAAAAGCTATGACGGGCCAGATCATGGCCTTTCGAGTGTGGCTCTTGAAAGTTGCAACCGTTAAAGGTCCCAGGAATTCAATCGCGACCGCCGTGCCTAAGGGAATTCGTTGAACTGCGGCCAGGAATCCAATTGTCACCAGGCCAGTGTTTACCCCCAGAGCGATGATAAATGGCCAATCCTTTTTTCGAATTGAACGTAAGCGAGGGCGAGAAATGATGATGAAGATGATCGCTCCGGCGGTCAGACGTAACCACGCCGTACCCGCAGGGCCAACCTCATTGATCATGGGAAGTGACATAGCTGTCCCAAGTTGAACAGAAAACATGGCAGTCAGGGTCAATGTCCAAGCCGGAATTGGCAGACGGTTAGGCATTGTTTTTACCTTTGCGAGTGTTTGCACTATTTGTCGGCTCAACGACGGCCAAAGTGAAGCGGGTTGGCTTGCGGGCGAGGTTGATGTACGAGTGGGGAACATCTCCGGCGAATGAAATCGAGTCCCCTGGTTTCAAAGTAACAACATCGTTGTCAACGTTCACCGTAAGAACACCCTGAAGGACATGTATCAATTCGCGGGTTCCTGAGATATGAGCTTCACTGTTGTGTTCGTCGCCTGGGTTCATGTGCCATTCCCACAGCTCGACGAGGTTGGGACTTGTTGTCGATGCGACCAGCGAACCTGTTCCACCATTTGGACTCGACCACAAAATAGCCGCTTGGACCTTTTTGGTGACAACTAAATGCGAGGCGCTCGATGTGTCGACAAGTTCAGGCAGGCTCATGCCCAGAACTTCGCCAATGCGAAGCAGGGTAGAGATGTTTGGGACTGTGTCGCCTTGTTCGATGTTGATGATGACACGACGGCTCACGCCGGCTTCTTCGGCAAGCTGGTCGATAGTTGAGCCGATGGCATTTCGTCGATCGCGCACCCTGCTGCCGATGACCAGTGAAAGTTCTTGAGGCGTGATAGTCATGAGTGCATTTTACTGCACTTTAAGTGCATGCAAAGTGAGTTGGTCAAGAATGTCCAACTATGGCGCAAATTCCCTTTAGGGAATGAGTATTCACAAATTCACGTGATGACTATGTCTATTTCACTAGCCCGAAATTGGTAAAGAATCGTGCCCGCCGCTACCGTAATCTCTGGCGGGCAATGAGGCCTTCCACATGTGAAAGGTTGATCGATGAAGGTCGGTATCCCACGCGAAATTAAGAACCATGAATATCGCGTTGCAATCACTCCAGCTGGCGTTATGGAACTTACTCGTAATGGCCACGAAGTTTTTATAGAGCAAGATGCTGGTCTTGGCTCATCAATTACTAACGAAGAGTATGTAGCCGCAGGCGCAACGATTCTTCCAACCGCAGACGATGTCTGGAATACCGGCGAAATGATCATGAAGGTCAAGGAACCAATCGCCGATGAGTACCATCGCATGCGTGATGGCCAATTGCTATTCACTTACCTTCACCTTGCTGCGGAGCAAAAGTGCACTGACGCATTGCTTAAGGCTGGCGTAACCGGTGTTGCTTACGAAACCGTTGAGCTTGCAGATCGCTCGCTTCCACTCCTTGCACCAATGTCAGAGGTTGCCGGACGTTTGGCTCCACAGGTTGGCGCTTACTCATTGATGCGCGCAAACGGTGGTCGTGGCGTTCTTCTCGGTGGCGTTCCTGGCGTAGCTCCAGCGAAGGTTGTTGTTCTTGGTGGCGGCGTCTCGGGTCTACATGCAGCTCAAATCGCTCTCGGCATGGGTGCAGATGTGACGATTCTTGATCTCAACATTCAGCGCCTTCGTCAGATCGACATGGTTTACCAAGGTCGCATCAAGACACAGATGTCTAGTGCACTAGCCGTTGAAAAGTTCTGCCTCGAAGCAGACATGGTTATCGGTGCAGTTCTGATCCCAGGTGCCAAGGCTCCAAAGCTTGTCAGCAATGAACTTGTATCACGCATGAAGCCAGGCTCAGTCCTCGTTGACATCGCAATCGATCAGGGTGGCTGCTTCGAAGATTCAAAGGCAACCACACACGCTGATCCGGTGTTCACTGTTCACAACTCGGTTTTCTACTGCGTTGCAAACATGCCAGGTGCGGTTCCAAATACATCTACCTACGCATTGACCAACGTGACGTTGCCTTACGCAGTTGCATTGGCTAACAAGGGCTGGAAGCAAGCGCTTAAGGATGACAAGGCACTTGCACTGGGTCTGAACACTCATGCCGGCAAGGTGACGTACCAGGCTGTAGCCGATGCTTTCGGTTACGAGTTACTGCCTCTTGAGAGTGCACTGGCCTAGTCTGTAGGCGTGGCAACACTGCTTGAACGACACGTAGCGTCGTACTTAGATCATTTGATCGTCGAGCGTGGCCTAGCGAAAAATTCGCTAGCTGCGTATCGGCGAGATCTAAATCGCTACGTGTCGTTTTGCATCTCGAAAGATATTGCAGATCCCAAAGACATTTCCTCGGCGTTGGTGTCGGATTTCCTTGTTGCCTTGCGCCTTGGCGATGGCAACCATGAACCGTTGGCCGCGTCGTCGGCGTCGCGAACTGTAATTGCAGTTCGTGGGCTTCATTCCTTCCTAGCCCGTGAAGGCGTAGTTGTCGCTGATGTGGCTCGCTCTGTTAAGCCGCCGTCTCCAGCAAAAAGACTGCCGAAAGCCCTGCCCTTTGGCGACGTTGAACGACTCTTAGCTGTTGTTGGTGCAGATTCCGATACGGATACTGGCGCGCTGATGCTACGTGATCGGGCTTTGCTGGAACTTTTGTATGGAACTGGCGCTCGTATTTCCGAACTCATGGATTTGGTTATCGATGATGTTGCGATGCTTTCCGACAATCAACCTATTCTCAAACTGCATGGAAAAGGCGACAAAGAGCGACTGGTTCCCATCGGACGCATAGCTATGTCGGCTCTAGATGCCTACCTTGTTCGTGCCAGACCAGTGTTGGCCGCAGGTGGCAAAGGCACACCGTTTGTCTTTCTGAACGCCAGGGGAGGCCGGTTGTCGCGCCAAAGTGCCTGGCAAATCTTACAAGATGTGGCGAAAAAGGCTGATTTAGAGGGAAAAGTTTCTCCACACACCCTTCGCCATTCGTTTGCGACCCATCTACTTGAAAACGGAGCTGATGTTCGAGTTGTTCAGGAGTTGCTCGGACATGCATCAGTAACTACGACGCAGGTGTACACCATGGTCACGGTGGACCAATTACGCGAGGTGTACGCCACAAGTCATCCGCGCGCGGGGCGTGTCTGAACCCGCTGTATCCCATGAAATAGGCGTATCCTAAAATTGGTCGTGTCTTCCCCAGCGACTTAAGTAATGTCGCTCGCTGCGGCATTCGCTGGAAGGACACAAACACATGGCAGTTGCAATGCCCCAAGACCATCAGCCACAGGATCCAACAGTGACTTTCGCACCTATCGAGCCAACGCCGGCTTCCGTGACGCCTATCGTGGCGCCCGAGGCTGGCCCTGTTGGTATCACAGGTCGCCCAATCCCATCGTTTCCAAAGCCTGCGCCACTAACCGGCACAGGCCCGGCATATGTCATTTCCATGTGCAACCAAAAGGGTGGTGTCGGAAAAACTACGACAACCATCAACTTGGGCGCTGCACTAGCCGAAGCTGGGCGCAAGGTATTAATGGTCGACATGGATCCGCAGGGCTCTTTGTCCATCGGTCTTGGCGTTCGTGGCGATGACCTGGTTGGACGTCCCACGGTCTACGACATGTTGATGGATTCCTCATCTGCGCCTGCAACATCAGTCATCACCAAGACAACAGTCGCTGGACTTGATTTGCTACCAGCAAACATTCATTTGAGCGCAGCAGAATTACGTCTTGCCGGTGAAGTAGCTCGCGAATTTGCTTTGGACCGTGCGCTTGCAACCGTGAAGGACGATTACGACTTCATCTTGATCGACTGCCAACCGTCGCTTGGTTTGCTGACCGTCAACTCACTTACTGCATCCGACGGCGTCATCATTCCTATGGAATGTGAGTACTTTGCGTTGCGCGGTGTTGAAATGCTCAAGGAAACAATCTCAAAGGTTCAAGAGCGTTTGAATCAGCGTCTGACAATTGACGGCGTTCTTCCAACCATGGTGGATGCACGCACGCTTCACACCCGCGAGACTGTCCAAGCTGTTTACGACCTCTTTGGCGAAGCAGTATTCCACACGACAATCAGTCGTACCGTTAAGTTCCCTGAAACCACCAAGGCCGGCGTATCTATCGTCGAACAAGCACCAAACTCTTCCGGTGCAGTTGCCTACCGCAATCTCGCTTGGGAATTGGTGGAGCGCCTTGATGCGAAGGGCTCGGTCACGAGCTGATGTCTGCCCCGGCACCTGCCGAGCTTTCCGTAACCGCGGAGCCGGGGGACAATTCACATTCCTTCTTAGTTCAACTAGAAGAATTTTCTGGGCCGTTTGACGTCCTGCTGTCGCTCATCGCTAAGCATCGTCTCGATGTCACGGCGATGGCGCTCCACACTGTCACTGATGATTTCATCGCCTACATCAAAGACGCTGGCGAAGATTGGTCACTCGATGAAGCGACAGAGTTCCTTGTCATTGCTGCAACATTGCTAGATCTCAAGGCGGCCCGTCTGCTGCCTGGTGGCGAAGTCGAAGACGAAGAAGACATTGCAATTCTTGAAGCGCGCGATCTGCTTCTTGCACGTTTGTTGCAATACCGAGCCTTCAAGCAAATGGCTATTGATTTCAAGGTACGCCTCGAAACTGCAGGTCGCATGCACCCACGTTCGGTCAGTCTTGAAGAACGTTTCATGCAACTCATGCCAGAAGTTCAAATCGGCATGGATCCAGATGCCTTCGCAAATTTGGCTTCACGTGCCCTTGAACCGAAACTTCCAGAAATCATTTCAGTTGCTCACATTCATGCCGCGCGAGTTTCGGTACGTGAACAAGCCGCAATTATCGTTGAGCGTTTGCGTCGAGTGGGCAATGCAACTTTCCGTTCGTTGACTATCGATTGCGACACGACCTTGCTTGTTGTAGCCCGTTTCTTGGCGTTGCT
The DNA here is from genome assembly GCA_023260395.1 of Candidatus Nanopelagicales bacterium. Lineage (GTDB taxonomy): Bacteria > Actinomycetota > Actinomycetes > S36-B12 > UBA5976 > UBA5976. The sequence continues at coordinate 33,980 of JALQVI010000004.1, read as the reverse complement.
TGAAATTTATCGAGATGGCGTCGTGCTATTCGATCAGCCAGTGCCTCTAGGCGATTTGCACATCCGTTGGGTAGGAGAAGAAGGTGCGACCATTGGTCACGAAATTGACGAATTTGATGCAACGGAAGTTCAAGAATTCCGGGATGAACTTGGCGATGCCTTGAGTATCGAAGAAGAACATATCGATGCTGGAAGCTTGAGTTCTGACTCTGGTGATTCCGAAGCTGGCGAAAATTCGCTCAACGGTTCTGATGACGATACCGAGGATGAATCGATTGATGACGAGGATGAAGACTCAGATGACATCTGGGCCAAGGTGGCGAGTGAACTTCAGCAGGAAATGGCAAGTCTCGTTGATGATTCAAGCGAGTTGGACGAAGTAAAGGACCAAGACAATGAGTGACGACATCACCAACGAGCAACTAGATGAAATCTCAGTGTCTGAAGAAAATGACGCACCAGAAATCTCCGAAGATGAAATCGTTGAAGGCGAATCTGTGACCGAAGAGGCGCCTGAAGAAGGTTTAGGCGCACCAACACTTCACGCCGCTCTTGAGGCGCTCCTGATGGTGGCCGAAGAACCGATGACTACTTCTGCACTAGCTACGTTGACTCGTACGCCAGAAGAAGAAGTTATTACGGCATTGCATGATTTGTCTCAGGAGTATGCAGCGGCTGGCCGCGGGTTTGACCTGCGTGAACGCGGGGGCGGATGGCGATTCTGGACCCGCGACACATGTGCCCCTGTTGTAGAGCGATTTGTCCTTGAAGGCCAACATGCTCGGTTGAGCCAAGCTGCACTCGAAACACTCGCAGTCGTTGCTTATCGTCAACCAGTTACACGTGCCCGAATCTCTGCGATTCGTGGCGTTAACGTTGATGGTGTTGTTCGTACATTGGTGACGCGCGGACTTATCGAAGAAACCGGCCACGATCATGAAACCGGTGCGCTTCTGCTTCGGACTACGACGTACTTCCTAGAGCGTCTTGGATTGAAGTCTCTTGATGAACTTCCGCCAATTGCTGAACATCTGCCAATGCCAGATGATGTCGAAGAAGTTCTTGATCTGACGACCGCGTAAACGCCATGGCGGAAATCCGACTTCAAAAGGTGCTTGCTGCTGCCGGTCTAGGCTCTCGCCGCAAATGCGAAGAGTTCATAACTGCAGGACGCGTTTCTATCGACGGTGAAGTTGCAGATGAACTAGGCGCTCGGGTTGATCCACTAGTCAGTGAAATTCGCGTGGACGGAGTCTTAATCGCTCAGGCCAGTGGCAAAGTTGTCGTCGCGTTAAATAAACCTCGTGGTGTTGTCACTACGATGTCTGATCCGCAGGGACGCTCCTGTGTAGGTGACTTTGTTGCTGATTTTGAAGAACGACTTTTTCATGTCGGGCGGCTAGATACAGATACCGAAGGCCTGCTTTTAATGACAAATGATGGTGAGTTGGCCAACCGGCTAGGACATCCTTCGCATGGAATTGAAAAGACGTATGTCGCTCGAGTTCGCGGTCGCGTCACAAAAGACATTTTGCGTGAACTCACCGCTGGAGTTGTGGTCGAGGATAGAGCAGTAGAAGTCGCAAATCCGAAAATTGTCGACATCTCAAATGATTCATCTGTCATCGAAGTGACAATTCACGAAGGCCGTAATCGAATTGTTCGACGGCTCTTTGATGAATTGGGGTATCCAGTGCTCGATCTCGTGCGCACGCGAGTTGGGCCAGTTCAACTCGCGGGATTACGTAGCGGTCAAGTGCGCGACTTGAGCAACGCCGAGTTGGGTGCTTTGTACAACGCTGTTGGGCTCTAGACTTTCACCTATGCGTGCAATTCGAGGAGCGACCTGTCTTCAGCAAGACGATGCTGAAGAAATGCGATCCGCAGTTGTCGAATTACTCAAAGAGATGTTTGACCGCAATCAGATTGCCAACGACGATTTGGTCAGCGTTTTATTTACATCTACGCCAGATTTACATTGCGCATTCCCGGCCGCAGCAGCTCGCGAACTCGAACTTTCGGATGTGCCGCTAATTTGTGCGCAAGAAATCGATGTTCACGGGGCGATGCCAATGACTGTGCGAGTGATGGTTCATGCCAACATTGACGTTCCACGTTCGGATGTAAAGCACATTTACTTACGCGGCGCTCAAGTCCTGCGCCAAGACATCTCGCAGTAGCTGCTCATGTCTAAGTCAACTGTTCTCGTTGTCGGCACTGGTCTTATCGGCACATCAATTGCATTGGGTCTCGTGGCACTCGACCACGTTGTGTACCTGGCTGATTCCAACCCCGACGCGCTTGAAACTGCCATTGCAAAAAGTGGCGCACAGCGGTGGGACGGAGATTCTCAAGCCGACATTGTTGTCGTTGCAACACCGCCTGCAGTTACAGGTTCGGTTATTCGAGAAATGGTTCGTAGTCAACAGCGTGCCGTCATCACTGATGTCAGCAGCGTTAAGGGATCCATTTTCGAGGAGCTTAGCGACTTAGATTCACATTCACTGAGTCGCATCGTTGGTGGACACCCGATGGCCGGCAGGGAAGTGTCAGGGGCTGCTTCAGCGATAAGTAACTTATTCGTTGATCGATCATGGGTAATTACTCGGAATGAATTTACGTCCGATGAAAGCTTTTCGACGGTCGAAGGATTGACTCTTGAGCTAGGTGCTGTGCCGATCAGTCGATCAATTGCTGATCATGATCGGGCCGTTGCGTTAGTGTCCCATACGCCACAAGTTGTTGCTTCTGTTTTGGCAGCGCAATTGCTGAATGCCGAAGAGAAAGATATTGAACTTGCTGGCCAAGGGCTACGAGACACAATTCGCATCGCATCTTCAAATGCTGATTTATGGCAGCAAATCTTGGCTGGAAATGCAACGCAGGTTGCGCATCAAGTAACGTCAGTCGCTCACGATTTAGCCGAGGTTGCTCGCGCTCTGCTTGATTCTGACCAGCAAGGTATCGAAGATGTTCTCGTACGTGGCTCGAAAGGTCGTGACAGACTTCCGGGCAAGCATGGTACTGCTCGCAAAGACATGGCAACCATTTCAGTGCGACTTGCTGACCAACCTGGCGAGTTGGCTCGACTCTTTGCCGTTGCGGCTGCTGCAAGCGTCAACCTCGAAGATGTGCGAATTGATCATTCACTCGGCCGAATGACAGGTTTAGTTGAGCTCACGGTTGAACCAGCGAGCGTGGTGACGCTGGAACGTGCCTTAACTTCTGCTGATTTCACGGTAGTTACTTAGCGCGTAGAATGAAGGAATGACCTCACCGCTAGTAATCGCTATTGATGGCCCTAGCGGATCAGGAAAATCTACGGTTTCGCGTGCGGTTGCCCGTGAACTGGGACTTCAATACCTTGACACTGGTTCGATGTACCGTGCGATGACATGGTTTATGCAGGATCAACATGTGGATCTGGATGACCCGCAAGAAATCGCGGCTTACGCCAAGCAAGCGCAAATATTGCCGAGTACAAACCCCGATACTCCAGGTATCCACGTCGGTCCGATTGATGTTTCTGAACCAATTCGCGGCGAGAATGTAACCGCAGGAGTAAGTCGAGTAAGTGCAGTTCCAGAGGTTCGGGCACTGCTGGTGGATTTGCAACGAGAAATTGCCGCAAACGCAGTTAATGGAATTGTTGCTGAGGGCCGAGATATTGGTCCTGTGGTTTTGCCCAATGCCAAAGTCAAAATATTTCTGACTGCCGATGAAACTGCACGAGCAGCACGTCGCGCCGCAGAAAATGGGGAAGACATCCAAGCGACACAGCAGCAGCTTGCCAGACGTGACAAAGCGGACAGTACTCGTAAGACATCGCCGCTCGTTCAAGCCGATGACGCAGTTGTTGTCGACACAACCGATATGACGCTCGAACAGGTAATTGAGCGCATCCTGAACATTGTGCGTGGTGCCTAATGTATGAAGATGAAGGCGTCGAAATTTACGACGTAGCTGGCGACGCGATTGAAATCGATGACGACATTGAATTGCCCGAAAATCTTTCGGGATTGACCGAAGCCGAATATGCCGAGTTGCTCGACAAATTAGGTATTGACGACATCTGCGAACTCGATGAAGAAGACGTCCTAGCGAACTTGCCGGTTGTCGCCGTTGTCGGACGTCCTAACGTTGGAAAATCAACTTTTGTTAATCGACTGATTGGTCGTCGAGAAGCCGTTGTCGAAGATATTCCTGGTGTTACTCGAGATCGAGTTCGTTACGAAGCCGATTGGAATGGCATCCCATTCATCGTCGTAGACACCGGTGGCTGGGAACATGATGCCAAGGGTTTGTCGGCGCAAGTTTCAGCACAAGCTAAACAGGCAATGCTCACAAGTGATGTGGTGCTATTCGTTGTTGATGCGACAGTCGGTGCTACGGACGCAGATGAAGCAATTGTTCGAATTTTGCGACAGGCAAAAGTTCCTGTCATTTTGGTGGCAAATAAAGTCGACGATTCTCGTGTTGAGCCAGAAGTTGCAAATCTCTGGTCTCTCGGCCTAGGTGAGCCATTCCCTGTATCAGCACTACACGGTCGCGGAAGTGGCGATTTGCTCGATGAAATCATTAAGGCACTTCCTGAAAAGGGATCAGGCGAGGCGCGACCTGCCGGTCCGAAACGTATCGCATTACTCGGCAAGCCAAACGTTGGAAAGTCAAGTCTGCTCAACTCGCTTTCGGGGGACTCGCGTGCCGTTGTAGATAGTGTCGCAGGCACGACAGTCGATCCAGTTGACGAACTCATCACCTTGGGCGACCGAGAGTGGATCTTTGTTGATACTGCAGGCATACGCAAGCGAGCAAAGCACGCATCGGGCCATGAGTACTACGCAACGTTGCGCACGAAATCTGCCCTTGATCGCGCCGATGTTGCCGTAGTTTTGCTCGATGCGAGCCAGCCACTTTCAGAGCAAGACCTGCGAATCATCAGCATGGTTGTCGAATCTGGCCGCGCTTTGGTTATTGCGTTTAACAAGTGGGATCTCGTTGATGAAGATCGCCGTTATTACTTAGATCGTGAAATTGAACGAGAGCTGAATCAAGTCACGTGGGCACCGCGCATCAATTTGAGCGCTCGTACCGGTTGGCACTCTGATCGACTCGTACCGGCTCTAGAGAAGTCTCTTGCTGGCTGGCAAACGCGTGTTCCAACAGGCCGCCTGAACTCGTTCCTTGCCGAAATCGTGCAATCGCATCCTCACCCGGTGCGTGGTGGCAAGCAACCAAAGATTCTTTTCGGAACCCAAGCCGGAATTGCACCGCCGGTTTTTATTCTCTTTACCTCTGGTTTTCTAGAAGCCGGATATCGTCGATTTATCGAGCGCCGTTTCCGCGAAGAATTCGGATTCGTTGGTTCGCCTATTGTCATCAATCTTCGAATTCGCGAAAAACGTAAACGTAAATAGTTACGCACTCAAATTGTTACTGAGGGAACGAGTAGAAGTTTATTAAACGTTGAGCGCATTCAATTGCGCAATTGTTAATGTTGCCTCATGACACATGCGCTATCAATTCCGTCCTGGGCAACAACCGCAACAAAAGAGCTACTCAAATCCGTAGCAGGAAGAGTGGATACCAATTCGCCTTCGTCTAATCAATCGTGGATAGAAGAACTGGCAAATGAAAGTCACCAAATCCACGACGTGCGAGGCATTAACCTCAACCCTGCGAGTAACGTCATGAATCCTCGAGCAGAAGCGATGTTGTCAAAGCAGCTCGGATCTCGTGCCTCACTCGGGCATCCCGGCGAAAAGTATGAAACGGGGCTCGAAGCAATTGAGCAAATTGAAATCATCACAACCGAACTCGCTTGTGAGGTTTTTGGGAGTCGCTACGCCGAGTTTCGAGTTCCATCAGGTGCGATTGCCAATTTGTACGCGTTCATGGCTACGTGTGAACCAGGTGACACGATAATAGCGCCACCTGCGACTATTGGCGGTCACGTTACACATCATTCCGCTGGGTCTGCTGGGCTCTATCGACTAAAGACAGTTTCCGCACCGATTGACGCCGAAAATTACACAGTAGACATCGATGCATTGCGAGTCTTGGCACAAGAGGTGCGGCCGAAATTAATCACGATTGGCGGAAGCCTCAATCTATTTCAACATCCGATTTCCAAGGTGCGCGAAATTGCTGATGAAGTTGGCGCGCTAGTGCTTTTCGATGCAGCACATCTGTGTGGAATGATCGCCGGCAAACAATGGTTAGCCCCTCTAGAACATGGTGCTCATCTCATGACTTTTAGCACTTACAAGAGCCTCGGTGGTCCAGCTGGTGGACTGATTGTTACGAATGAGGAATCACTTGCTCAACGAATTGATGCGATTGCCTACCCAGGTTTAACGGCAAACTTTGATGCCGCCAAGACAGCTGCTCTAGGAATCACATTGCAGGACTGGGCAACAGTTGGGCGCAACTACGCCGCGATGATGGTGGCCACTGCACATGAGTTGGCCGCACAACTTGATTCAAGAGGAGTTGAGGTCTTTGCCAAAGCACAAGGTTGGACGAATTCGCATCAGCTTGCGGTCATTGCCGCACCATATGGCGGGGGACAAACTGCGGCTCGAAAGTTGGCATCGGCAAATCTCTTGGCGTGTGGAATTGGTCTGCCAATTGATCCAGTTGAAGGTGATTTGAATGGGCTTCGATTAGGAACGCCCGAAGCAGTTCGAATTGGCATGAAGGTTTCTCATATGTGCGAGCTTGCTGATTTCATTTCACGTGCCTTACGTGAATCAGGTGATGTGGCAGCGATCGGTCAAGAAGTAACTGAATGGCGCAGCCAATTTTCTGGTGTCCATTACACAGTCGATGTCCCTGAGTAAGAGACGGACTAAACGAACTCGGTACTTCAACTATTAAGATTGACGTGTCGCGGGCTGTAGCGCAGCTTGGTAGCGCACTTCGCTGGGGGTGAAGGGGCCGCAGGTTCAAATCCTGTCAGCCCGACGCATTTAAGGGTCAACGGTTAATTCCGTTGGCCCTTTTGCGTGTTTGGTATGGAATTTCGGACATTTAGCCTCATTTTCACAAAAGCACATTGCCGCTGTTTGGTAACAGCCCTGTAACACCTTGTTTTGTATGGTCCAAAACACTCAAATGTGTCTCTTTTGTGCCCTAGGTTGTACCTGCTCGCTGTATTTATGACAGCGGGTTCCATGAGAGGACAAATACATGATCAAGTCAATCAAGATCGGTGCGTTGGCAATTGCCGGTGCTATCGCTCTTGCAGCTTGTGGTGGCGGTTCTTCCAACAGCGCTCTCGTTGTTGGTACCGACCTTCCATTGCAGGGTGCATCAGCAGATGCAAGCACAGCAACAAACAATGCAATCGCCCTTTACCTAGAAAAGCAGGGCGGCAAGGCTGGCAAGTACACGGTCACCATCAAGCAGTACGACGATTCAACTGCAGCCAAGGGTGCTTGGGACGATGCACAGTGTGCAAAGAACGCACAGGATCACGTAGCCAACGCAGCTGAAGTTGCTGTTATGGGTACTTACAACTCAGGTTGTGCAAAGATCGAAGTTCCTGTACTTAACCAGGATCCAACCGGCCCAATGTTGATGGTTTCACACGCAAACACCAACCCAGGTCTAACAGTTTCTTGGGATCCAGGCGAGCCTGAAAAGTACTACCCAGGTGGCACCCGTAACTACGCTCGCGTAGTACCAAACGACATCTACCAGGGCACTGCAGATGCTCAGTACACCTTCCAGGAAGCAAAGAAGACAAAGTGTGCTGTTCTTAACGACAACCAGACCTACGGTCAAGGTATTGCTAAGTCATTCGCAGACGAATTCGCCAAGCAGGGTGGAACAGTTGTAGTGAACGAAGCTTGGGATGCTAAGCAGACTTCTTACACCGCTCTATTCCAGAAGATCAAGGCAGCTGGCGCTGACTGTGTATTCTTCGGTGGCATCTACGACAACAACGGTGGAACCTTGGTCAAGGACGCAGTTGCCGTACTAGGTGACAACGCATCATTCTTCAAGATGGCTCCTGACGGTTTCTCGGGTTACCCAGATCTCCAGGGCATGCCACAGGCTGAAGGTCTACACCTTTCATTCGCTGGCAAGTCACTTGACGGCATGGTTAAGGGTGGCGGCGCAGCTGGCCAGTTCGTAGCTGATTACAAGACCAAGTACGGTGTTGACCCAGCTTCGTCATACTCGATCTACGGCGCATCAGCAATGCAGGTCATCCTTAAGGCAATCGCTGCTTCAGACGGCACTCGTAAGGGTGTAACTGCAGCACTTCTTGGTGGTTCATCACCAGTTTGCTTGACCGATGCTGAGTCAATCACAGGCGTTGGATTCTGTATTGATCCAAAGACCGGTGACGTAGACAAGAAGTCGGTAACCATCCAGACAATGACTGGTGGCAAGGAAACCGACCTTAAGGTATGGGACGTTCAGTAATAACTGATCGTTACCTTCTTTAGGTAAATCATGGATGGGAGGGATTAGTCACAATGACTAATCCCTCCCAATCCCTGATATCGCAAGACAGATAGTGTTAGATAAATTTTCACAGCAAGTTCATTTCATTAACAGGGAGACCGCAGACGATGACGTCAACAACGGCAAGCGCACCTCGCGCATCGGTTAATGTCGGCAAGCTTCTAACTCGAATTTCCATTGTCCTAATTGCTGCAGTAGTGATCTACTGGCTCGGACGGAACTTCTTGGATAGCCCAACACAGTTCTTATCGGTAGGTATTACCGGTCTAAGTAACGGTGCTCTTTATGCACTTATCGCATTGGGTTACACGCTTGTTTACGGCATTATCGAACTCATTAACTTCGCCCATGGCGATCTCTTCATGCTCGGAGCAGTATTCAGTTACTTCTTCCTCACTTCATTCCTAGGCGCAGAAGGCGCAACCCCGCGCAACTACGCAATGCTTGGTTTGACGCTCGTGCTCGCAATGGTGTTCTGTGCAACGCTTAACGTTGTTATCGAGCGCCTTGCGTACCGTCGACTTCGCGATGCTCCAAAGCTTGCTCCGCTGATTACAGCAGTCGGTGTCTCGTTCGTCTTGCAGTTCATCGGACTTAAGTGGAACGGCTCAGCTCCACGTAACTTCACAACTGTTTTGCCTCAGACTTCGTTCACAGTTGCCGGCGTTGTTGTTCCTTGGAACGCACTTGCGATCATCAGCCTGACAATTCCATTGCTTCTTGTCTTGGTAACTCTTGTAAACAAGACCAAGCAGGGTCGCGCGATGCGTGCAACAGCACAGGATAAAGATGCTGCTCGATTGATGGGTATCGACGTCAACAAGACAATTTCGCTGGTATTCGCCCTTGGTGGCGCAATGGCCGGTGCTGCTGGCTTGATGTTCGCACAATCAGTCGGCACCGTTGCATACAACATTGGTTTCCAGCTCGGCCTTATCGCATTCACCTCGGCAGTACTTGGCGGTGTGGGTAATTTGTACGGCGCTGTTCTTGGTGGTTTCCTTATTGGTGTCATTCAGGGCTTCAACGACGGTCTGCCATTCGGCCCGGGACAGAAGTGGTCACAGACAGTTGTGTTCACCATCTTGATTCTTTTGATGGTTTACAAGCCTGCTGGTCTGCTTGGTAAAGCAACTACGGAAAAGGTGTAAGGACATGGCTGAAGAAACAAAAGCTGCAGCTCCGGCGCACACATCAAGCAGCAACACAAAGTGGGCCATTGGCTTCATCACTGTTGTGCTTGCAATTTATGCAATTAACAAGTTCTACTTGCCAACTGCTCCAGTACAGGTGAAGACATTCTTCAACTCCTGGTTCTCGTTGACTTCTATGGGCGAAATCATGATTTATATCTTGATGGCTCTTGGCCTCAACATTGTGGTTGGTTACGCAGGTCTGCTTGACCTTGGTTACGTGGCTTTCTGGGCTCTCGGTGGTTATGTCGCTGGTTGGCTCATGTCAGGTCACTTCGATCAGTGGACAGTGAACTTCTTCGGTAATCCACCGGCTGGTTTGCCAAACGGTATCCACTTGAACTTCCTTCTCGTGCTTGTGCTCGGTGGCGTTTTCACCGCAATTTGGGGTGTCATCATCGGTGCACCAACATTGCGTTTGAAGAGTGACTACCTTGCGCTGGTAACTCTTGGCTTCGGCGAAATCATTCCGCAGGTCATGGTTAACGGTGAAGATATCGGTGGCTTCAACCTGACAAACGGAACCAAGGGTATTAACCCAGTCGACAACATCAAGCTATTCGGATACGAATTCGGCCCATTCGCATTGGCCGACAAGTTCCTCATTTATGCAGCTCTTGCTGGATTGATGATCATTCTTTCGCTTCGCCTTCGTGATGGCCGTCTTGGTCGTGCATGGTTGGCTATCCGCGAAGATGAACTTGCAGCATCCATGATGGGTGTTCCACTTATGCGCACCAAGCTTGCTTCTTACGCTGTTGGCGCGACCGCAGGTGGTGTCGGTGGTGTTGCATTCGCAACTCTCATTGGTGGTGTCTACGCGGAACGCTTTAACTTCCAGGTATCAATCATTATTCTTTCGATGGTTGTACTTGGTGGTATGGGTAACGTTTGGGGTGTACTTGTGGGAGCAACGTTGCTCGCATGGGTTAACAACACTGGTCTTGTTCAGTTCGGAAATATCATTAACTCCGCAACTGGAAAAAACATTGACTTCCCATCGTTTAACTTCCTTATCTTCGGCGTCCTGCTGATTCTGATGATGTTGTTCCGTCGTGAAGGCTTCTTGCCTGAAGCGCGTGTTCGTTTGATCATGCACGAAGAAGAATTTTCCGAAGTAGCTGTCGTCACTGACGACATTGAGGTGGAAGGAGTGCATCACCATGAGCACAACTAACAATCCGGTGCTTGACGCACAGAACATCTCCGTTGTGTTCGGCGGCCTCGTCGCTGTGAATGATGTTTCTTTCACCATTCCGGAAGGATCGATCGTTAGTTTGATCGGACCTAACGGCGCAGGAAAGACAACGTTCTTCAACGTGCTGACTGGTCTTTACCAGCCAACAAGTGGAGATGTGATTTTCGATGGTGAATACATCACCGGTCGGGCACCACACAAGATCGCCTCTGGTGGACTTGCACGTACCTTCCAGAACATTCGCTTGTTCGGCATGATGACCGCACAGGAAAATGTCATGGTGGCAATGCATTCCAAGATGAGTGCTGGCGTATGGTCAACCACTTTCCGCACCAAGAAGCAAAAGCGTGAAGAGGCAGAAGCAAAAGAGTTCGCTCAAGAACTTCTTGACTTCGTGGGTATTGGAAAGACCACCCACGAGTACGCTCGCAACCTTTCATACGGCGATCAGCGTCGTCTCGAAGTTGCTCGCGCGCTTGCATTGCGTCCAAAGGTTGTGCTCTTGGATGAGCCAACCGCCGGTATGAATCCAAATGAATCTGCTGCATTCGTAGAGTTCGTGCGTCGCCTTCGTAGCGAACGCGGAGTTAGCGTTCTGCTCATCGAACACGACATGAGCGTGGTCATGCAGGTTTCAGAACGAATCACCGTTTTGGACCAGGGTCAAAAGATTGCAGAAGGAACACCTTCTGAAATCAAGAACAATCCACGTGTTATCGAGGCTTACCTCGGCAAGAGCGGATCGGAAGCGAGCCAGAATGTCAACTGAACGTACAAATAGTCCCGTAATGCTCAGCGTTTCGGATCTGACTGTTGCTTATGGTGCAATCACCGCTGTGCAGAACCTCAACCTTGAGGTTCGCCAAGGCGAAATCGTTACTCTGATTGGTTCCAATGGCGCCGGTAAGTCCACAACGCTTCGCACGATTAGCGGTTTGCTCAAGCCAAAGAGCGGTCAAATCACTTTCGAAGGTGAGACCATCAGCGGCAAGCCTGGCCACGAAATCGTAAAGGCTGGTCTTTGCCAGTCGCCAGAAGGTCGACGCATCTTCCCACGTATGTCGGTTGATGAAAACCTTGAACTCGGTGCCTTCCTTCAAAAGGATCAGGAACTAATCAAGGCAACTCGCGAACGTGTATTGGATTTGTTCCCGCGTCTTCGTGAGCGTATTGACCAGAAGGCCGGCACCATGTCCGGTGGTGAGCAGCAGATGCTTGCTGTGGGTCGCGCCATGATGGGTCAGCCAAAGCTGCTCATTCTTGACGAACCATCAATGGGTCTTGCACCTGTGCTCGTTGACGTCATCTTTGAAACAATTGAAAAGATTCGCGAATCAGGCACAACCATTCTTTTGGTGGAACAAAACGCGCTTGCGGCGCTGCGTATCGCAGATTACGCATACGTTTTGGAATCAGGTCACCTCAAGCTCGAAGGCTATGCAAAGGAACTTGCAGATGATCCTGCAATTGCCGCCGCATACCTTGGTGGTCATTAATTAAATTAAAGAACAGCCCCAGCCCTAAATAGGACTGGGGCTGTTCTTATGTGCGGACACTTTTTAATCAAGAACCATGCTGCCGCTTGAGGCTTGAGTATCTAGTTAACTCAAGATTGCTACCAAGATTGGGGCGATGATGAGCGCCGGCAGTAGGTTACCGACCGGCACTTGCTTGATGTTGAGGAGTCGAAGTGAGATTCCAACGAGCAGTAGTCCACCTGTTGCGGTCAGCATCAAAATTTGAACATCTGACATGAAGTTTCCTAAGAAATAGCCAAACACCGTAAAGCCACCTTGCACGACCAAAATGCTTAAACCGGAGGCAGCAACGCCCCAACCCAGTGCTGCAGCAAAGCCCAACGAGGCAAAGAAGTCAAGAATCGACTTAAGGATAAGCATTTGATTGCCGCCCCCTAGTCCATCAGTAATCGAACCCAAAATAGTCATTGGACCGATACAAAACAGCAAAGAAGCCGCAACAAAACCTTCGGTGAATGTTGAATCTGGGTCGCCTTTATCAAATTTCGATTTGAGTTTGTCGCCGAGTGCTTCAAGACGTAATTCCAGATTAAGCGCCGAGCCAATCATTCCGCCCAGAACAATGCTGGCAAGCACGATGAGTACTGGGCGACCTTTGCCAAGGACTTGGGGGAGTGTCGGGTTCGTGATGGCTGAGGTGGTGAGCACCGCAATCATGCCTGTCACGAGGCCTAGACCATCCATAACTACGTCACGAACGCGCTGTGGGAGTCGATGTGCAACCGTGACTCCAACAACAGTGCCCAAAAAAACCGAAATGATGTTGATGAATGTGCCAGAGCCTATAAACATGCAGCAACTCTATCTAAATTGTGAATTCTGGTAGCGCGGCAATCGCTGGCGTTCTAGCCTTAACTCATGGCAATTGTGGTGCGCGATGTGGCGCAAGATGATCTTGTAGCGCTCATGCCGGTTTGGGAAGAAATTCAGGCTGAAAACTTCGGCTTGTCAGTTGATGCTCTCATCTCTCGTATCGAGTTATCGCTGTCGCAAAATGGTTTTCGTCTCGTCGTAGCTTGGGATGGTTCCGAAGCTGTTGGAATGGCATGCATTAGCTTGTCGGACATTGGCACGTGGTCCGAAGCTCCCGGTGTTCAAGTAAGTGGACTACATGTCCTGAGCACTTCACGTCATCGCGGTGTTGCCAAGGGAATCTTGAATGCTGCATTAGCCAGTGCAGAAAGCTGGGGATGCAATTCCATCGTTGCATCAGTCCCGCCGATGTCTCGAGAAGCAAACCGATTTTTTGCTCGACTTGGATTTGCGCCGGTCTCTACATTTCGCGTGGCTGATGCTGGATCATTGCGTCGAAAGATTTCAATTCAGCCTCGCCGCGTGACTGTCGCACGAATGCGTCGTCGTACTTCAGAGGTGCCTTCGCCTTCTACTCTGCGTCACGCAGTAGGCAAGTAAGTCGCGCGGTACAAAGCCGCTTATCGCGTTCATCAGTGATAACAATTTCGTACACCGCAACATTGCGACCAAGGCTTAGCGCTGTGGCAGTGCCAGTGACTAGTCCTGATGTAGCGCTGCGGTGATGAGTGCCATTAATTTCAATTCCAACGGCGTAGCGACCTTTGCCAGCATGAACGTTGGCACCGATTGAACCCAATGTCTCGGCCAAAGCTAATGATGCGCCACCATTCAGCAGGCCAAATGGCTGTGTGTTTCCATCAACTGGCATCGTGCCAATTACAGATTGCGCCGAAACCTGAGTGAGAATAATTCCCATTTTTTCGGCCATTGCGCCAATCGGCACGACAGATGGGTCAATGTTGTTCATTTCGGCCTCCTCGAGAAAACGATACAGGTCGCAAGGCTCTGGACCTGGGACTCTAGTATCGACATGTGGCTAATGATTCGAAGTTCTTGATCCTGGACGGTCATTCGTTGGCCTATCGTGCTTTTCATGCACTACCTCCTGAGAATTTTGTAACTTCGGCAGGGCAACATACCAATGCGGTGTACGGGTTCTTGTCGATGATGATTAACGTCGTTAAAGAGCAGCAGCCGACACATGTCGCAGTCGCGTTCGATTTATCTCGAGAGACATTTCGCACGAAAGAGTATCCAGAATACAAAGCCACGCGTAGTGCATCGCCACCTGAATTCAAAGGTCAAGTCGAATTAGTTAAACAACTTTTGGAAGCTCTCAACATCCCCGTTGTTACCGTCCCTAATTACGAAGCCGATGACATCTTGGCAACGCTGGCGCATCACAGTTCCATTCCAGTTCGCATCCTTACCGGTGACCGTGATTCATTCCAGTTAATTAGTGATGACACGTTAATTCTTTATCCACGCAAGAGCATCAATGATCTAGCTCACATGGACGATGCGGCTGTACAGGAAAAGTACGGCGTACCGGCAAATCGTTATCGCGACCTAGCGGCATTGGTAGGCGAGACCAGCGACAATCTTCCAGGCATTCCAGGTGTTGGGCCAAAGACGGCTGCGAAATGGATTATGCAATTCGGTGGTGTCGAAGAAATCTTGGCAAACCGGGAAGCCATTTCTGGAAAAGTTGGCGAGGCTTTGCGTGAACACGTTGCAGATGTCGAGCGGAACTACCGCTTAAACAAGTTAGTCGACAACCTCGAAATCTCAACCAATCTTGACGACTACGTGCATCGTAGTTACGACACAAGCAAAGTTCATGAGCTTCTAGATGCGCTTGAATTTAATCAACTACGGCCGCGGTTACTTGCAGTATGGCCTAGCGCTGATGGCCAAGTTCCGGCGATAGAAAGTGCCGAAGCAGACATTGCCGAAAGTTTCGTCGTTGAGGCGATACAGCTCGATAGTGTGGGGCTCAAAAAATGGTTAGCGGCTCAAAGTAAACCTGTTGCTATTGCATTTGCTGGAAGTTGGGGTCGAGGCACCGGCACGATTTCGTTAGTTGCGTTTGCCGCGCAAAATGGCGACGTTCGATGGTCACGTTTTCATGATGTGCAAGATTCTCTCGGCGAATGGCTTGCAAGTGATTCACCAAAGATCGTTCACGATGTTAAGGGCGCGCTCACAGCATTGTTGGTTAATGGGCTGACAATCAACAACATCGCAATCGATACAGCGATTGCTGCCTACCTCGTGGCGCCGGGAACGCGCAATTTTGAGTTACCAGATCTCGTGCAGCGCTATTTGAAAAAGAATTTGGACTCATCATCAGAAGCACAATCAGCCCAGACATTATTTGATGAAGCCGAAGAAACTGGCGACGCATTGGCAGTTCATGCTCGCGCGATGCTTGATTTAGCGGATCACTTTGCTGCGGACCTCGCAAACCGCGGCGCCGCAGAGCTAATGAGAGATATTGAAATTCCACTCATTGAGATTCTTGCTCGCATGGAAGTTGCAGGAATTGCTGTTGATGAGAAAGCACTCAAAGGTCTCGAAGATTCTTTCGAAGCGGACGCGCAGGCAGCAGTAAAGCAAGCACATAATGCGGCCGGTCATGAATTCAACCTAGGTTCACCGAAGCAACTTCAAGAAGTGCTTTTCGAAGAACGCGGCCTGCCAAAAACCAAAAAAATCAAAACGGGCTACACCACTGACGCGGAAGCCCTTCAAGGTCTTTTGGAAAAGATGCCGGATGATGAATTACTCATCGCATTGTTGCGTTACCGCGAAGTGAGCAAACTTCGTCAAACAGTGACAGGTCTTTTGTCGTGTGTTGCTGACGATGGGCGAGTGCACACGACGTTCAATCAGATGATTGCTGCAACTGGTCGCCTCTCGAGTACTGATCCAAACTTGCAGAACATACCGATTCGCACTGCCGAAGGCGCTCGCATTCGTGAAACTTTTGTTGTAGGCAAGGGCTACGAGACACTGCTCACTGCTGACTACAGCCAAATTGAACTCCGCGTGATGGCGCATCTGTCAGGAGATGCTGGCCTCATCGCCGCCTTGGAGTCCGGCGAAGATTTGCACACAACGGTTGGCTCTCAAATCTTTGGCGTGGAACCATCTCAAGTCACTCCGGACATGCGTCGCCAAGTAAAGGCGATGTCGTACGGCTTGGCTTATGGTCTGTCGGCATTTGGTCTAGCTGCACAGTTGGGAATTTCCAATGGTGCTGCAAAGGACCTCATGGAGACCTACTTCGAGCGATTCGGCGGAGTTCGTGACTACCTCAAGAATGTTGTCGTCGAGGCTCGAAAGACCGGATACACCGAATCCATGCTTGGGCGCCGTCGCTACCTGCCAGATTTGAACAGTGAGCAACGACAGTTGCGCGATATGGCTGAGCGTATGGCCCTCAATGCACCAATTCAGGGTTCGGCTGCTGACATCGTGAAACTTGCCATGCTTAAAGTAGATAAGGCATTTACCGAGGCTGGCGTGAAATCTCGGCTGTTATTACAGGTTCACGACGAACTCGTTGTTGAAGTCGCCAAGGGTGAAATTGACCAAGTCACTGCCATTTTGACCAACGAGATGCAAAATGCGCTTGAAATGAGCGTTCCGTTGGATGTTTCGGTCGGTGTTGGTAAGAGCTGGAGCGAAGCCGCTCATTAACGCCCAAATCGTCACAAATCTTGGGCTTTGATCAAATCTGCCGAATTTGTTGATTTTCCTGCCTCCAGATACCCTTTAAAGGTTGAATTCCGCCCAAAGTTAGACATAGAACTCTTGGGTCTTGCGCAAGTAAGAAAGTGTTCGGCGACCAGCTCTACATCTATCCGTATCGAGGCAATAACTTAATGACTGTCACTTCTGACAAGAAATCAATCACAGTTGACGATTTCGCTTCAGCTCAAGAATTTCTTGAAGCAATCGACGCAACAATCAAACCTTTCAATGACGGCGATATCGTCGAAGGCATCATCGTAAAGGTTGACCGCGACGAAGTTCTTTTGGACATCGGTTACAAGACTGAAGGAATTATTCCTTCTCGCGAACTCAGCATCAAGCACGACATTGACCCAAATGAGGTTGTTAATGTTGGCGACCGTGTCGAGGCCCTTGTACTTCAGAAAGAAGACAAAGAAGGCCGACTAATTCTTTCCAAGAAGCGTGCGCAATACGAACGCGCTTGGGGTTCCATCGAAAAGATCAAGGAAGAAGACGGCATCGTTACCGGTACTGTCATCGAGGTCGTCAAGGGCGGCTTGATCATGGACATCGGACTTCGTGGCTTCTTGCCAGCGTCACTTGTTGAAATGCGTCGCGTGCGCGATCTGGCTCCATACATTGGCAAGCAGATTGATGCCAAGATTATTGAACTCGATAAGAACCGCAACAATGTTGTTCTGTCCCGTCGTGCTTACCTCGAACAGTCACAGAGTGCAGTTCGCCACGGCTTCTTGAACCAACTTGAAAAAGGTCAGATCCGTAAGGGTGTTGTCTCGAGCATTGTTAACTTCGGTGCATTCGTTGACCTCGGTGGCGTAGACGGTCTTGTTCACGTTTCTGAATTGTCATGGGAACACGTTGACCACCCATCAAAGGTTGTCGAAGTTGGCCAGGAAGTAACTGTTGAAGTTCTTGATGTTGATTTCGAGCGCGAGCGCGTTTCGTTGTCACTCAAGTCAACGCAGGAAGATCCATGGCAGCACTTCGCACGTACCCACCAAATGGGTCAGGTTGTACCTGGTGAAGTTACCAAGCTCGTACCATTCGGTGCATTCGTTCGCGTGAGCGACGGCATTGAAGGCCTCGTGCACATTTCGGAACTTTCCGGCCGTCACGTAGAAATCCCAGAGCAGGTTGTTCAGGTTGGTGACTCAACATTCGTTAAGGTCATCGACATCGATCTAGAGCGTCGTCGCATCTCGCTTTCACTTCGTCAGGCAAATGACGATGTGGACGTCGAAGAGGGCGATAACTTCGATGCATCGTTGTACGGTCTTAACCAGTACGACGAAAACGGCAACTACATCTACCCAGAAGGCTTTGACCCTGAGACCAATGACTGGTTGCCAGGATTCGAAGACCAGAAGGCTAAGTGGGAAGCTCAGTACGCAGAAGCTCACGCTAAGTGGGAAGCTCACAAGGCTGCTGTTGCTGAAACCAAGAAGGCAGAAGCCGAAGCCGAAGCAGCCGATGGCGTTTCGTCATTCAGCTCTGACGCCCCAGTCGAAGGTACTCTTGCTGACGACGCTGCACTTCAGGCATTGCGCGAATCTTTGGATGAATCCAAGTAATCGCAATTTCTTAACACGAGGCGCAGGCATTTTGCCTGCGCCTCGTGCTTTATTCTGGGCATGTGTACATAGGTCTCACCGGTGGTATTGGTTCAGGGAAATCAACCGTCGCTCGTATCTTTGCTGAATTAGGCGCTGTTGTCGTTGACGCTGATGAATTGGCTCGCGGCGTCTTGGCGACAGGAGAGCCATTGGTCGACGAGGTTGAGAAGCAATTCGGGCCAGGACTAGTCAGTAATGGCGTGCTCAATCGTGAGGCCTTGGCTAAAAAAGTTTTCGCTGATCCCGAACTACGTCTCGCCTTAGAGCAGTTAGTGCACCCTGAAGTAATTAGGCGACTCGCTGCTATTCGTGCGGAGGTGCCGCCAGGAAGCGTCTTGATTTATGACGTCCCTTTGTTGGCGGAGAAGTCAATGGAAAGCCAGTTTGATGCAGTCGTTGTTGTCCATAGTCCGCTCGAAGAGCGACTGGAACGTCTTGAACGCAGAGGACTTGCACGTCCGGACGCCGAGGCTCGAATTTCACATCAAGCAAGCGATGACGAGCGACTTGCTGTTGCTACTTATGTCATTGATAACTCAGGAAGTATCGATGAGCTGAGGGCTCAGTGTCAGACGGTGTGGCAAGCCATCACCGCGTAGTCTTGAGTCATGGTCCGGCCGATAACTGATTTGCAGCGCAAGGTTGCGCCGTTTGAAGTTATTAGTGAGTACGTACCCTCGGGTGATCAGCCAACTGCAATTGCAGAATTAGCCCGACGAATTAGGGCAGGGGAGCAAGACATTGTCCTGTTGGGTGCAACAGGTACAGGTAAGAGCGCCACAACTGCCTGGCTAATCGAAGAAGTGCAGCGTCCAACTCTGGTGTTAGCGCCAAATAAGACGTTGGCGGCGCAGCTCGCGAACGAATTCCGCGAACTCTTGCCCAATAATGCGGTCGAATACTTTGTTTCGTATTACGACTATTACCAACCCGAGGCATACATTCCTCAGTCGGATACATTCATTGAAAAAGACTCTTCTATCAACGAAGAGGTAGAGCGATTGCGTCACAGTGCCACCAATAGTTTGTTGACTCGTCGTGATGTCGTGGTTGTTGCTTCGGTCTCTTGTATTTACGGCCTTGGAACTCCTCAGGAATATGTTGACCGCATGATTCGCTTGCGAGTTGGTCAATCTATTAGTCGCGATGCGTTGTTGAGGCAGCTTGTCGACATTCAGTACACGCGCAACGATATTGCTTTCACGCGCGGAACTTTCCGAGTTCGTGGCGACACTGTAGAGGTATATCCGGTTTACGAAGAGCATCCAGTGCGTATCGAAATGTTTGGTGATGACATTGATCGGTTAATGTCGCTGCACCCGGTTACTGGCGAGATTTTGACGGATGACACTGAACTTTATATCTTCCCAGCCACCCATTACACGGCCGGTCCCGAGCGAATGAGTAAAGCCATCAAGGGCATCGAAGAAGAACTTGCCGTTCGTCTCGATGAACTAGAAGGTCAAGGCAAACTGCTTGAGGCTCAACGAATCAAAATGCGTACTGCGTACGACATTGAGATGATGCAAAATCTTGGATTTTGCTCGGGTATCGAAAACTATTCTCGACACATTGACGGCCGTGAAGCAGGTTCGGCGCCGAACTGTCTGCTCGACTATTTCCCTGAAGATTTCTTGCTCGTGATTGACGAAAGTCACGTGACTGTGTCGCAGATTGGCGCTATGTATGAAGGTGACGCCTCTCGAAAGCGAACGTTGGTGGAACACGGCTTTCGATTACCTAGCGCCATGGATAACCGCCCATTGAAATGGGACGAATTCTTAGAGCGAATCGGTCAAACGGTTTACCTATCGGCTACTCCTGGAAAATACGAATTAGAGAAAGTCGGCGGTGATGTCGTCGAGCAAGTGATTCGACCTACTGGGCTGCTTGATCCAGAAATCGTTGTGAAACCTAGCCAAGGACAAATCGACGATTTAATTCACGAGATTCGTTTGCGTACAGCTGCTAATGAGCGCGTTCTGGTAACGACGTTGACGAAAAAGATGTCTGAGGATTTAACGGACTACCTGCTGGAACAAGGTATTCGTGTGCGTTACTTGCATTCGGAAGTGGATACTTTGCGTCGCGTTGAGCTGCTTCGCGAGCTTCGCTTAGGCGAGTACGACGTCCTCATTGGTATTAACTTGCTGCGTGAAGGTTTGGACCTTCCGGAGGTTTCTTTGGTAGCAATCCTGGATGCAGACAAAGAAGGATTTCTTCGTAGTGAGCGAAGCCTGATTCAAACTATTGGGCGAGCGGCTCGAAATGTTTCGGGCCAGGTGCACATGTACGCCGATAAAATTACGGATTCGATGCGCGTGGCGATTGATGAGACTAATCGTCGCCGAGCAAAGCAAATTGCCTACAACACTGCACATGGAATTGACCCAACTCCGCTGCGCAAGAAGATTGCAGACATTACTGATCTCATCTCAAAGGAAGATGCTGACACAGAGGAGTTCTTGAACAACGTTCGTGGCAAGGGCGTGCCAGAATCTGCTCGAGAAAGTTTGCGAAGCATTCCTGCAAAAGACTTGGCCGACCTCATCGACCAACTTTCTGAGCAAATGCATACAGCGGCTAGTGAATTACAATTTGAGTTAGCGGCTCGCCTTCGAGATGAAGTTGGAGAGTTGAAGCGTGAATTACGCCAAATGACAGAGGCCGGACATGCTTGAGATTTCATCGACCATGTGGCTGGTCACGATTTTCGTCATGCTCGCAGTTTTCGTATTGGACTTTGTTCTCGTTGATGCCCACTCACATGCATTCACTGCCAAAGAAGCGACGCGCTGGGTTATTTTTTACGTGTTAGCTGCGCTTGCTTTCGCAGCATTTCTATATTTCAGATTCCCCGAAACATCAGCCTCTACGGAATTCCTTGCCGGGTGGGTGACGGAATACAGCCTGTCCGTGGACAATCTGTTTGTCTTCATCGTCCTCATGTCATCGTTTGCTGTTCCAGCCGAGCAAAAGCACAGAGTCCTCTTGGTGGGTGTGGCTCTTGCAATCGTCCTGCGTGGATTATTGATTGCTGTCGGAGCTGCGGCAATCCAGAAATTTGAGGCAACCTTTTTCGTATTTGCCGCGTTCTTGATGTACACGGCAATCTCAGTGTGGCGATCAGGCGAAGAAGAACCAGATGCCGATGGAAACGCGTTAGTGCGGTTCATGGAGAAGCGATTTTCTTTTACCCGTGAATATCACGGTTCGAAGCTCAGAATCAAGAGCGATGGTAGGAAATATTTCACGCCTATGTTGCTCGTCATGTTCGCCGTGGGTACGACCGATCTAATGTTTGCGCTGGATTCAATTCCTGCGATTTTTGGGCTAACTCGTGAGCCCTATTTGGTTTTCATGGCCAATGCATTTGCTTTGATGGGCTTGCGACAACTGTATTTCTTACTCGATGGCTTGCTGGACAGGGTTATTTATCTGTCCAAGGGACTTGCCGTCATTTTGGGCTTTATTGCCGTCAAGTTATTTCTTGAGGCTGGCCATGGAGCACTCCACTGGAATGTCCCGACGATAAGTATCGGCCAAAGTTTGATGTTTATCGCAGCGGCTTTAGGGGTAACAGTTGTAGTAAGCCTGTGGGCCCTCAAACGAAATCCAGATTTGGCAGCACACACTCAAGCTGCCGAAGTCCTGGAAGAAGCGCGCGAGGCTCGAGGGGAAGCGCTAGAAAGTCTCGATACTGAAGAAATCTAGATAAGGATTTTCAATGGACGTTAGTTCTTCGGTTTGGATCGGTTTAGTAACGACAATTGCAGTTCTCATCGCGTTAGATTTTGTGATGGTGAGCCGCAAGCCACATGATGTGCTTTTCAAAGAAGCAATGTTGTGGTCGATTTTCTATATTGGCGTTGCAGTTGTATTCGGAGCGTGGGTTTGGAAATCTTACGGTTCGCAGTTTGGAACGGAATATTTTGCCGCTTACCTGGTTGAGAAGTCGCTATCAATAGATAACTTATTCATCTTCGTCATTATTCTGACGCAGTTTGCAGTTCCAAGTATTTTGCATCAACGGGTGTTGCTGATTGGCGTAATTCTGGCACTTGCTTTTCGAGCGGTTTTCATTGCAATCGGAGCAGCGGCGCTTCATGCTTTTGCGTTCACTTTTGTAATTTTTGGTTTGATTTTGGTGTGGACCGGAGTTTCGCTTTACCGACACCGAGATAAAGAACCTCATCCAGAAGATAACGCAGTAATCCGATTGGTTAGGCGTCTAATGCCCATCACATCTGGGTACCACGAATCGAAAGTTTTCATTCGTCGAGAAGGCAAGCGCTACGGAACTCCGATGTTGCTCGTGATTATTGCCATTGCCAGCACTGACTTACTTTTCGCATTAGATTCCATCCCGGCAACCTACGGCGTGACGAGTGAACCGCTCTTAGTTTTTGCTGCTAATGCGTTTGCCCTGTTAGGTCTTCGTGCTTTGTATTTTCTACTCAAGGGACTTCTGGACAAGCTTGTGTACCTGTCCATCGGACTTGCAGCGATTTTGGTGTTCATCGGGTTCAAACTCATGGCAATTTATTTTCATGAAGTGAATTCCTCGATTCCAAAGATTCCGACGTCGACCTCGTTGCTAGTCATTGTTGCCATTCTTGGAATTGCCACGTTGGCCAGCGTTCATGAAAATAGGAAATCGGCGCAATCGGAGTCGAATGTTTGATGCCACAGTGCGACCCCGGTGACTGGGGAATAGCATTGGGTTGTGGCTGATCGTTTAATTGTTCGCGGAGCACGTGAGCACAACCTTAAAGATGTCAGTCTCGACCTCCCTCGTGACGCACTCATTGTTTTTACCGGTTTATCTGGTTCGGGTAAGTCATCGTTAGCTTTTGACACCATTTTTGCCGAAGGTCAACGCCGCTACGTTGAATCCCTTTCAGCCTATGCGCGCCAATTTTTAGGACAGATGGATAAGCCTGATGTGGATTTCATCGAAGGTTTGTCGCCGGCAGTGTCTATCGATCAAAAATCTACGAATAGAAATCCTCGTTCCACAGTAGGAACCATCACTGAGGTTTATGACTATTTGCGTCTGCTTTTTGCGCGCGCTGGTAAGCCTCATTGCCCGGATTGTGGTCGACCGATTAGTCGCCAATCCCCGCAACAAATTGTTGACCGAATTCTTGAAATCGACGAGGGAACAAGGTTTCAAATTCTGGCTCCAATCATTCGGGAGCGAAAAGGCGAGTACGCCGAACTTTTCCGCTCACTGCAGAGCCAAGGCTTTGCCCGTGCTCGAATTGACGGTGTGGTTTACGGGCTTGAAGAAGCACCGAAGTTAAAAAAGCAAGAGAAGCACACCATTGAAGTAGTTGTTGACCGATTGGCTGTAAAGCCTGATGCAGTTCGACGACTTACGGACAGTATTGAAACGGCGCTTCGCTTGTCATCGGGTTTGGTGACTCTTGAATTTGTGGACTTGCCAGACGATGATCCTGAGCGTGAACGTATGTTCAGCGAGCACTTGGTATGTCTTTACGACGGTAATCAGTTTGAAGAACTCGAACCACGTTCATTTTCTTTCAACTCGCCCTTTGGCGCTTGCGGTGAATGTACCGGTTTGGGAACCCAAATGGAAGTTGATCCTGAGCTCATCATTCCGGATCCTGATCTGACTCTCGAAGAGGGAGCGATTGACCCATGGTCATCTGGCCATATCTTTGATTACTTTTTCCGACTCACAAAAGCGCTGGCTAAAGAGATGGAATTCGGCACCGATGTGCCGTGGAAGAAGTTACCGGCTAAGGCTAAAGATGCATTGCTTTATGGTCATGGCCATGAAGTGCATGTGAAATACAAGAACCGCTATGGCCGTCAACGTACGTACTCGACGGGCTTTGAAGGCGCGATTGATTACGTGATGCGTAAGCACGCGGAGTCAGAAAGCGATTCCACTCGAGAGAAACTTGCTGGTTACATGCGCGAAGTGCCGTGTCCTGCTTGCACTGGCGCACGACTCAAGCCCATTTCGCTGTCGGTCACCTTGAGTGGCAAAAACATTGCCGAAATTTCTGCCATGCCAATCGGTGAATGTGCTGAATTCTTGAAAGACCTGAAGTTGGCTGCGCGCGAGCGTGCGATTGCCGATCGAGTACTCAAGGAAGTCAATGAGCGACTTGCTTTCCTTGTTGATGTTGGTTTGTCCTACTTGTCGTTAGAGCGTTCAGCTGGATCGCTTGCTGGTGGCGAAGCGCAACGTATTCGTCTTGCGACTCAAATTGGTTCCGGACTTGTTGGTGTCCTTTATGTATTGGATGAACCAAGTATTGGATTGCATCAACGCGACAATCATCGTTTGATCGAAACTCTTGTTCGACTGCGAAACCTGGGCAATACTTTGATCGTTGTTGAACATGATGAAGACACCATTCGCATGGCTGACTGGATTGTCGACATCGGTCCTGGTGCTGGCGAACATGGTGGCGAAGTTGTTGTTAGCGGCTCTTACGAGGACTTGATTGCATCAAAGAAATCACTGACAGGGCAGTACTTGTCTGGCAAACGTTCGATTGAGGTGCCAAAAGAACGTCGACCTTTCGACAAGAGTCGCCAACTGACGGTGAAGGGTGCAAAAGAGCACAACCTGCAGAACGTTTCAGCGTCATTCCCGCTTGGATGTTTTGTGGCTGTTACCGGAGTTTCCGGTTCGGGTAAGTCCACGCTCGTCAATGACATTTTGTATAGCGTCCTTGCTCGCGATCTCAATGGTGCTCGATCGGTACCTGGCAAACACACACGTGTCGAAGGTGTTGAGCAACTCGACAAAGTAGTGCATGTCGATCAGAGTCCAATTGGACGTACACCTCGTTCAAATCCTGCAACCTACACAGGCGTATTCGATCATGTGCGCAAGTTGTTCGCGGAAACTACTGAAGCCAAGATGCGCGGCTACCAGCAAGGACGTTTCTCTTTCAACGTAAAGGGTGGGCGCTGCGAGTCCTGCTCGGGCGATGGAACTCTCAAGATTGAGATGAACTTCTTGCCGGACGTTTACGTGCCGTGCGAGGTATGTCATGGCGCGCGTTACAACCGAGAGACTTTGGAAGTTCATTACAAAGGCAAGTCCATCTCGGATATTTTGAATATGCCTATCGAAGAGGGTTTGGAATTTTTTGCTGCCATTCCACCCATTGCTCGTCATCTTCAAACGCTGATGGATGTTGGTCTTGGCTATGTCCGACTAGGTCAGCCAGCAACCACGCTTTCGGGTGGTGAAGCGCAGCGAGTGAAGTTGGCTTCAGAATTACAAAAGCGTTCAACTGGTCGCACAATTTACGTATTGGACGAACCAACGACTGGTTTGCATTTCGAGGACGTGAACAAGTTGCTTACGGTATTGCATTCACTAGTCGATAAGGGCAATACGGTCATCGTTATTGAGCACAATCTTGATGTCATAAAGACAGCAGACTGGCTTATCGACATGGGTCCAGAAGGCGGTTCTGGCGGTGGAACTGTTGTTGCCACGGGAACGCCTGAGGACGTTGCAAAGGTCAAAGCTTCGCATACCGGCCAATTCCTCAAACCGCTGCTCAAGAAGTAGTCATGCGACCTGCGGATAAACCAAAGGACATCCCCACGGCGCCAGGGGTTTATCGCTTTCGGGATGAGTCGGCTCGCGTTATTTATGTGGGCAAGGCCAAGAATCTTAAGAATCGACTGAGTTCGTATTTTGGCAATGATCTGCACCCGCGCACTCAAACGATGGTGGCCATGGCGACCAGTGTCGATTGGGTAACTGTTCGCAATGAAACTGAAGCGCTGCAATTGGAGTATGCGTGGATTAAGGAGTTTGATCCAAACTTCAACGTCAGATATCGAGATGACAAGTCTTACCCGTATCTTGCAATCTCGATGGCTGAAGAATTTCCGCGTGTTTTCGTTTATCGCGGGGACAAGCGAAAAGGTGTTACGTATTTCGGTCCGTACGTACAAGCGTGGGCCATTCGCGACACGTTAGATCACTTGCTTCGTGTTTTTCCGGTGCGAAGCTGTACTTCGGGTGTCTTTCGAAATGCCAAAGCATCGGGTCGTCCTTGTTTGTTGGCTCATATAGAACGTTGTTCAGCGCCTTGTGTGGGTCGAGTTAATGAGGAAGAGCATCGAGCCACTGTCAAAGAACTCGCATCGTTCATGGCGGGCAATTCTGCGCATGTGATGCGTGATTTGCAGACGCGAATGAAAGAAGCTGCCGAAGTTCAAGACTACGAACGAGCGTCGGTGCTGCGAGATGATTTAGCAGCATTGGAACGAGTGCGTGAAAAGAGCGCAGTTGTTCTCGCTGATGCAACTAACGCTGACTTCGTAGGGATTAGCCACGATGACTTGCAATCTGCGGTCCAATTGTTTGCTGTGAGAGATGGCCGAATTGTGGGTCAACGCGGTTTCATCATGGAGAACCCTGTCGAGGCAACCGACGAAACATTGATCACTGATGCATTGATGTATGTATACGCGACTGCAACTAATGATGAAATTCCAACTGAAATTTTGGTGAGTGCAAATGCAGATAGCGTTGAAAGCGTTCAAGAGTTGTTAACTGCAGAGCGTCATGCTCAGGTCAATATCCGCGTGCCAGCACGAGGGGACAAGCGCACCTTGATGGAAACGGTGGTTGCCAATGCCCACCACGCGCTCGTGTCACATAAATCCAAGCGATCGTCGGACTTGGTCACACGATCCCAGGCTTTGACGGAAATTCAAGAAGCACTCGGCCTTGCAAGCGCGCCGCTACGAATTGAATGTATTGACGTTTCGCATATTCAAGGAACGAATGTCGTTGCATCGCTTGTTGTCTTTGAAGATGGCCTTCCATTCAAAAAGGACTACCGCCGATTCATAATTGAAGATCCGCGCGATGACACGGCATCCATTAGGCAAGTCGTGACACGGCACTTTGCTCAAGTGGATGAAAAGGCACACCGCCCATATCGCCCAAACCTGCTCGTCATCGATGGTGGTCTGCCGCAAGTTAATGCTGCCGCCCAGGCGCTCAATGAATTGGGGCTTGGATCGATGTATGTCGTTGGACTGGCAAAGCGCATGGAAGAAATCTGGTTGCCTGGTGGCGAGTATCCCTTTGTGTTGCCCCGCAATAGCGAGGCGTTGTTCTTGCTTCAGCGAGTTCGCGATGAAGCGCATCGGTTTGCCATCAACTTGCATCGCGAACGTCGATCGAAATCGATGGTTGATAGTGAACTAGATGCCATACCAGGGCTAGGACCAGTCAGGAAAAAGGCGCTGCTGGCGCACTTTGGTTCACTGAAGAAGATTAAGGCCGCTTCAGTAGATGAGATTTCTCTTGTTAACGGCATTGGACCAAAACAGGCCTCCGAAATTGTTTCCGCACTTCATGGACAAAATCAGGCACAACCAGTGGTGAATGTGACTACTGGCGAGATAATTGAATCGTGACTATTTCAGTAGTGCTCGTAACGGGCATGTCTGGTGCCGGTAGATCAACGGCTACTCGGGCGCTCGAAGATGTCGGATGGTTTGTGGTCGACAACTTGCCACCTACGTTGATGAGCCAGACTGTGGAGTTGCTATCACAGCCGTCAACAAACACGAAGATAGCGCTTGTTGCAGATGTTCGTGGCGGAAAACTTTTCGACGAGTTACAAGCATCCATTGATGAATTGAAATCCGCGGGCCACGATGTGCGAGTCCTTTTCTTAGAGGCAGGTAACGAAGTGCTTGTGCGGCGTTATGAATCATCGCGCCGTCCTCATCCATTACAAAAAAATGACAATATTTTGGCTGCGGTGGAACGCGAACGTGCTTTGCTCGGAGATTTGCGCGGCGACGCAGATTTAATTATCGATACCAGCAATCTCAATGTTCATGACTTGCGTCGAGCAATCGAAGATGCATTCGATGATGAAGAAAATGTAGCTCTTCGAGCGACCATAATGTCGTTTGGATTCAAGTATGGAATTCCAGTTGACGCCGACATGGTTGCTGATATGCGCTTTCTGCCTAATCCGCATTGGAACGATGAGATGCGCGAGCAAACAGGTTTGAACGAGGCCGTAAACGATTTTGTGCTGGGGCACAAAGAGGCTCAGGAGTTTCTCGATCACTACGCGCAACTCGTCAGCATTGTCGAAGATGGCTACATTCGCGAGGGCAAAAGATTTGTAACCATCGCGCTAGGTTGCACAGGTGGAAAGCATCGCAGCGTGGCAATGGTGGAAAATTTGGCAGCGCGCTTAGCCAAGATTGGCGTAGAGGTTCGCATTCAACACCGCGATTTGGGTCGCGAGTAATGGCTGCACCGAAACGTTCACCGCATGTTGTCGCCTTGGGCGGCGGACATGGGCTTGCAGCGTCGTTGCGCGCGCTTCGGCGCGTGACATCACAAGTGACTGCGGTCGTAGGTGTGAGTGACAACGGCGGCAGCAGCGGTCGGATTCGGGATCAATTTGGAGTGGTGCCTCCGGGTGATTTGCGAATGGCGCTTGCTGCATTGTGCGGCGATGATGAATGGGGCTCAACTTGGGCTCGAGTGCTGCAGCACCGTTTTCACAGCAACGGCGATCTCAACGGTCATTCCCTTGGGAATTTGCTCATTACGGCGCTGTGGGAAGAACAGCACGATGTTGTTTCCGCTCTGGAATGGGTAGGGCGATTGCTGGATGCACGTGGCAAAGTGTTGCCGTTGGCACTTGAACCGCTCGAAATCATTGCCAATGTGCGGGAAAGCTCGGGAGACTTGCATCTCGTACGTGGCCAAGTACAAGTAGCAACGACAACTGGCTCGATTGAATCAGTCAAACTTGAACCGGAAAATCCGGCCCATTGTCCTGAGGCAGTAGCAGCCGTGATTAATAGCGATGTTGTTGTGTTAGGTCCAGGGTCCTGGTTTACCAGCGTCTTGACGCATTTTCATGTAAAGGAAATGCGTCAGGCGTTGCACGATACGACAGCAAAGAGGGTTTTGGTCCTGAATCTTAAGGCGCAACAAGGGGAGACGCAGGGCTACTCTCCGGAGAACTACTTGGACGTCATGATCGCAAATTATCCCGATTTTCGACTCGATGCTGTCATCGCTGACCCATCACATGTGGCCGACCAGCAACGCCTGATTCAGGCCTGCGCCAATGTGGGCGCGCACGTCCATTTCGCGCCTGTTGCACAATCGAGTTCAGATCAGCACGATGCGCAATTGCTAGCCTCGGCGTACCGTTCAGTATTCGCACATGAGAGTATCGGAGTATGGCAATGACTGCAGCAGTAAAGGACGAACTTAGTCGCTTAACAGTGACTAAGGCATGCTGCCGTAAAGCGGAAGTGTCCACTTTGCTTCGCTTTGCCGGTGGCCTTCACCTCGTCGGTGGAAAAATTGTCGTCGAAGCAGAACTTGATACTGGTCAGGCGGCGCGACGCTTGAAAAAAGATTTAGCTGAACTTTTCGGCCACCATGCCGAAGTCAGCGTCTTGTCAGGATCAGGCATTCGAAAAGGCAGCCGATACTTAGTGCGCGTTGCCGAAGAAGGCGATCGACTAGCGAAACAAGCCGGACTGGTTGATGCCAGCGGTCGTCCAATTCGTGGATTACCGCCGCACATCGTGTCTGCCAGCTTGTGTGATGCCGAGTCAGCTTGGCGCGGTGCGTTTCTTGCTCATGGTTCATTGACCGAGCCTGGACGAAGCAGCTCACTGGAAGTGACTTGCCCAGGACCCGAAGCCGCATTGGCGCTCGTCGGTAGCGCTCGACGTCTTGGCATCGCAGCCAAGGCGCGTGAAGTTCGTGGCGTAGATCGAGTCGTAATCCGCGACGGCGATGCCATCAGCGCCATGTTGACGCGAATCGGTGCCCACGAATCTGTTATGGCATGGGAAGAACGACGCCTGCGTCGCGAAGTGCGCGCCACTGCGAACCGCCTTGCTAATTTTGATGATGCCAACCTTCGCCGATCAGCACGAGCTGCAGTAGCCGCAGGTGCCCGTGCCCAGCGAGCAATGGAAATTCTTGGCGACAAAATCCCAGAACATTTACTCGAAGCCGGCCAATTGCGCGTGACACACCAACAGGCCAGCCTCGAAGAACTCGGTGCCTTAGCCAACCCGCCAATGACCAAAGATGCCATTGCAGGGCGAATTCGGCGTTTGCTAGCCATGGCAGATAAAACAGCGGCCGATTTAGGCATTCCCAACACCGAATCAGGCCTTACCCCAGACATGCTTGAGGGGTAACAAACGCTAGACTGGTCCCAAAGGTAGCAACGGCGCTCCCGCGTTACATCGGATCAAGTACTAGGAGGAACGCCACATGAGCGTCCGCGTAGGTATTAATGGATTTGGCCGAATTGGCCGCAACTTCTTCCGTGCCATCGAGGCATCGGGAGCGGACATCGAAATCGTTGGAATCAACGACCTCACTGACAATGCAACCCTTGCTCACCTGTTGAAGTATGACTCGATTTTGGGTCGTCTTGGCAAAGAAGTGACTTACACCGACGATTCAATCGTCGTAGGTGGCAAAAAGATTGCAGCGCTATCTGAGCGTGACCCAAGTGCATTGCCATGGGGTGACCTTGGCGCAGACATCGTAATCGAATCAACTGGTCACTTCACAGATGCAACAAAGGCAGCCGGTCACATTGCTGGTGGCGCCAAGAAGGTCATCATCTCTGCTCCAGCAACCAACGACGACGCAACCATCGTTATGGGTGTCAACCACGAGATTTACGATCCAGCAAACCATCACGTCATCTCGAATGCATCATGCACAACTAACTGCCTTGCACCAATGGCAAAGGTCATTCACGACACATTCGGAATTGATCATGGCCTCATGACCACAATTCACGCCTACACAAATGACCAGGTCATCTTGGACTTCCCGCACAAGGACCTTCGTCGCTCTCGTGCAGCAGCAACCAACATGATTCCAACATCAACCGGTGCTGCAAAGGCAATCGGTCTTGTGCTTCCTGAACTCAAGGGCAAACTTGATGGCTACGCCATGCGCGTACCAGTCCCAACTGGTTCAGCAACTGACCTGACAGCCGTGCTTAACAAGGACGTCACCAAGGAAGAAATCAACGCCGCAATCAAGGCTGCAGCCGAAGGTCCACTCAAGGGCATCCTGAGCTACACCGAAGATCCAATCGTGTCGAGCGACATTGTTACCGATCCATCGTCATGTATCTTCGATGCTGGCCTGACAAACGTCATCGGACGCACCGTCAAGGTTGTGGGTTGGTACGACAACGAATGGGGTTACTCAAACCGTCTCGTTGACCTAACTAAGTACGTTGGCGCATCACTCTAATGATTCGCGGGATCGACCAGCTGGATGTAGCTGGCAAAACAGTTATCGTGCGTTCAGACTTGAACGTTCCGCTTGATGATCAGGGCACTATTACTGATGACGGGCGCATTGTTGCCAGCATTCCAACCATTAAGTCACTGATCGAGCGTGGCGCCAAGGTAATCATCTTGGCGCACCTCGGTCGCCCCAAGGGTGCGCCTGAGGCTAAGTACTCGCTCGCACCGGCTGCAAAACGTCTTAGTGAACTGCTTGGACAACACGTTGAGTTATGTGCAACCACTTCCGGACAGCCTGCGGTGGAACTAGCTGCTTCATTATCTGATGGTGACGTTGCGATGCTGGAAAACGTTCGTTTCGATGCACGTGAAACCAGTAAAGACCAAGCCGAACGCGCATCTCTAGCTGCCGAATGGGCCAAGCTAGCTGACTTCTATGTCAGTGATGGTTTTGGTGTTGTTCACCGTAAGCAAGCATCAGTTACTGATTTGGCCGAAGCCTTACCTCATGCAGCAGGTCTTTTGGTTGAAAAAGAAGCCAAAGTTTTTGCCAAACTTCTTGCTGATCCTGATCGTCCATATGTTGTGATCCTCGGTGGTTCAAAAGTTAGCGACAAACTTGGCGTAGTTGAAAACTTGCTCAAGTCCGTTGATCGCCTACTTGTTGGTGGTGGCATGGCCTACACATTCTTGGCGGCACAAGGTTTTTCAGTCGGCAACTCTTTGCTCGAAACCGAAATGATTGACACCGTTAAAGACTTAGTTGCTCGTGCGACAGACAATGGTGTCGAAATTGTCGTTCCAGTGGATGTGGTAATCGCCGATGAATTCGCAGCAGATGCCAATACTCAAGTTGTGGCTGCAAGCGAAATTCCTGATGGCTGGATGGGTCTGGACATTGGTCCAAAGACTCGTGAACTTTTCGCAGCCAAACTGGGTGATGCCAAGACAGTTGTCTGGAATGGCCCAATGGGAGTATTCGAAATGCAAGCCTTTGCAGAAGGTACGCGTTCGGTTGCTGTAGCCATGACCAAAATTGATGCAACAACGGTAATTGGCGGTGGCGATTCGGCTGCCGCAGTTCGATTGCTTGGCATCGACGAGGCAGGCTTTACGCACATCTCAACGGGTGGCGGCGCAAGCCTTGAATACTTAGAAGGAAAGACTTTGCCAGGTCTGGCAGTTCTGGAGGACAACTAAATGAGTCGTATGCCATTGATGGCAGGCAACTGGAAGATGAACATCAACCACATCGAAGCAATCGCTTTGGTGCAAAAGTTGGCGTACACACTCAATGCTGACGATTTCGCAAATGTCGAGGTCGCAGTGCTGCCACCTTTTACTGACATTCGATCGGTACAAACATTGGTTGACGGCGACAAGATTGACCTCCGTTACGGTGGCCAAGACATTTCCGCTGCCGACAAGGGTGCCTACACCGGAGAAATTAGCGGGGCAATGCTTGCCAAGCTCGGATGCACATTTGCTGTGGTTGGCCACTCAGAACGTCGTCAATACCACGCTGAGACTGACGAAATTGTGAATGCCAAAGTGAAGGCAGCTTTTCGACACGACCTCACCCCAATTGTTTGTGTGGGCGAAGGTTTGGATGTTCGTAAAGCAGGAGAGCAGGTTGCATTTACCTTGGCGCAGGTCGATGGGGCTCTTGCTGACTTAACAGCAGACCAAGTTGCCAGCCTCGTCATTGCGTATGAACCGGTCTGGGCGATTGGCACCGGCGAAGTAGCAACTCCAGCAGATGCTCAAGAAGTCTGTGCTGCAATTCGCGGACGTATTCGTGAAAACCACGGAAATGCTGCGGATAAAGTTCGTGTTCTCTATGGCGGCTCGATGAAATCTGACAATGTGGCTGCAATTATGGCTGAAAAAGACGTCGATGGCGGCCTAGTTGGTGGAGCTTCGCTTGATCCAGACGAGTTTGTGGCGATCTGCCGCTTCCGTCTGCACGGTGAATAGTCGTCAGCTGCTTCAGGTATCCTTAAGAGAACATCGCTAGAAACGAGACACGAAATGACAATCCTGCTTGAGGTTGTGCTGGCTATCACCAGTCTTTTGCTCATCC